>JBKKBV010000094.1:0-8360 GCA_046713375.1 Candidatus Limnocylindria bacterium | reverse complement strand
GTGCTCGACGTGGCAACTCTATGTGGGAGGGTCCTCGTGGCCTACACCGATCAGGTGCTCACCTGTGCGGACTGCGGAATCGACTTCGTCTTCTCCGCGTCTGAGCAGGAATTCTTCGCGCAGAAGGGATTCACCTCTGCGCCCAAGCGCTGTTCCTCGTGTCGAGCGCAGCGGCGTGCCACGGGCGGCGGCAGCTACGCGGCGAGCAGCGGCGGTGGCTACAACGGCGGTGGCGGGTACAGCCGCGGCCCGCGCGAGATGTTCGATGCGGTCTGCGCGCGCTGCGGCAAGGACACCCAGGTGCCGTTCCGCCCAACCGGCGCGCGCCCGGTCTACTGCAGCGACTGCTTCCGGCTGATGCGCGGCTAGTCCAGGATCGGCTCACAGCCACGAGAGAGGCGGTGCCCCGTTCGCGGGGGCCGCCTCTTCGCTTTGCCTCGCGCTGCCTCTCGCTGCCTCTCGTCCGTGGCCTAATTCGCATCCGCGGAGAACAACTGAGCGGAAATCCCCAGATCGACCAAGTGATAGGCCCTTTAGGTGCGCCAGCTGAGAAGTAAGCTGACAAGATGCCGTCCTGCTCGCAGCTGGTTCCCAGGGCTGAGAATTACGGCACTTCGCGGAGGGCGTGACCACGCGTTGTGGGGCCGAGACCCGTCACGGGGCGCCAGAGCCGATGGCTCGTATCATGGGCGGTGACATGGACGATCGAGCATCCTGGGCCGAGCTCGCTGCGCAGCTCCGCATCGATTCGATCCGCTCCAGCTCCGCGGCGGGCTCGGGGCACCCGACCAGCTCCATGTCGGCGGCCGACCTGATGGCGGTGCTGCTCTCGAAGTACCTGCACTACGACTTCGATGCGCCCGAGGATCCGCGCAACGACCACCTGATCCTGAGCAAGGGTCACGCCTCGCCGCTGCTGTACGCGGCATACAAGGCGGCCGGCGCCATCACCGACGCCGAGATGCTCACCTTTCGCAAGGCCGGCAGTCGCATCGAGGGGCACCCGACTCCCGTGCTGCCGTGGGTCGACGTGGCCACCGGTTCGCTCGGCCAGGGCCTGCCAATCGCAGTCGGCGTGGCCGTCGCGGGCAAGCTGCTCGACCGGCTTCCGTATCGCGTCTGGTGCATCTGCGGTGACTCGGAGATGGCGGAGGGCTCCATCTGGGAGGCGTTCGAGGCGGCCGCCTTCCACGGCCTGGCCAACCTGACCGCGATCGTCGACGTGAATCGGCTGGGCCAGACCGGCGAGACGATGCACGGCTGGGACCTTGACGTCTTCGCGGCGCGAGCGCGCGCCTTCGGCTGGCATGCCATCGAGATCGACGGCCACGACCTGGGCGCCATTGACGGAGCGTTCGCCGAGGCGACCGGGGTCGAGGACCGGCCGACCGTTGTGCTGGCACGCACCGAGAAGGGGCATGGGGTCGCCGCGGTCGCCAACAAAAACGGGTTTCACGGCAAGCCCCTCGCCGATCCCGAGGCCGCGATCGCGGAGCTCGGCGGGCTCCGCAACCTGCGTGTGGACGTCACCAAGCCGAGCGGGCCGGCAAACCCGCACCGATTCCCGGCGAGCGGGGAGCTGCACCTGCCGGAGTACGAGGTCGGCAGCAAGGAGGCCACGCGCAAGGCGTACGGCGACGCGCTGGTCGCGCTCGGGGCAGCGCGTGGCGACGTCGTCGCGCTCGACGGCGAGGTCGGCAACTCGACCTACTCCGAGGAGTTCGCTGCCGCGTACCCGGAACGCTTCATCCAGTGCTACATCGCCGAGCAGCAGATGGTGGCGATTGCGATCGGCCTCCAGGTCCGCGGCTGGCGCCCGTACGCCGCGACCTTCGCGGCGTTCCTGTCGCGCGCATACGACTTTGTCCGCATGGCCGCTGTCAGCCGGGCCGACATCGTGCTGACCGGCTCGCACGCGGGGGTGAGCATCGGCGAGGACGGACCTTCGCAGATGGCGCTCGAGGACATCGCCTCGATGCGCGCGGTATACGGCAGCACGGTCCTCTATCCATCGGACGCCAACCAGACCGCCGCCCTGTTGGCCAAGGTTCTCCACCGCGAGGGGATCGTCTTCATCCGTACCACCCGCGAGAAGGTGCCGGTCCTGTATCCGTCGACTGAGCCATTCGAGATCGGCGGCAGCCGGGTCGTCCGCCAGACCGATGCCGACCGGGTCACCCTGGTCGGGGCGGGCATCACCCTGCACGAGGCCATCTCGGCGGCTGATCTGCTGGCCGACGAGGGGATTGCCGCTCGAGTGATCGACTCCTACTCGGTGAAGCCGATCGACGCGGCCACGCTGCGGGCCGCCGCTGCCGAGACCGGCGGCATCATCACCGTCGAGGACCACTGGCCGGAGGGAGGGCTCGGCGACGCCGTGCTGGAGGTCTTCGCCGCCGATTCCGTCCGTCCACGCATCGTCAAGCTGGCGGTTCGCCACATGCCCGGGTCGGCGACGCCGGCCGAGCAGCTCGCCATGGCCGGCATCGATGCCGACCACATCGCCGCCGCAGCCCGTGAACTCGTACAGGAGATTCGATGATGAACACGTTGCACCGGCTGCACGCCGAGCAGGACCAGAGCCCATGGATCGACTTCATCGACCGCGACCTGATCGACAGCGGGAAGCTGGCAGAGCGGGTCGAGATGGGGATCCGCGGCCTCACAAGCAACCCGACCATCTTCGGCAAGGCGGTCGCCAGCGGCCAGTACGACGACCTCATCACCCGCGAGATCGCCGCCGGCCACGACGCACGAGAGATCTTCGAGGAGATCGAGGTCGCGGACTGCGGCGACGCCGCTGACATCCTGCGATCCGTCTACGACGAGGCGGACGGCGCCGATGGATTCGTCTCGATCGAGGTCGAGCCGGACCTCGCCGAGAACTCCGACGCCACGCTGGCGCGGGCGCGGCACCTGTGGGGCCGGCTGGGGCGCCCCAACGTCTTCATCAAGATCCCGGCCACGCCGGCTGGCCTGCCGGCCATCGAGTCGGCGATCGCCGAGGGGATCAACATCAACATCACGCTGATGTTCAGCGTGGACGTCTACCGCGACGTGGCACGTGCGTACATCGCCGGCCTCCAGCGCCGCCGCGATGCGGGCGGGGAGATCGGGCGGGTGGCATCGGTCGCGTCGTTCTTCGTGAGCCGGGTCGACACCAAGGTCGACAAGGCGCTCGACGCGATCGGCACCCCGGATGCGCTGGCGGCGCGCGGGCAGGCAGCCATCGCCAACGCCAAGCTCGCGTACCACGCCTACAAGGAGATCTTCGAGGGGGGAGAGTTCGATGACCTGGCGGCTGCCGGAGCGCGGGTGCAGCGCTGCCTGTGGGCGAGCACTTCGACCAAGAACCCCACGTATCGTGACGTCATGTACGCCGAGGAGCTGATCGGTCCCAAGACGGTTGACACGCTGCCGACCGAGACGATCGAGGCCTTCCTGGATCACGGCGTAGTGAGCCGCACGCTGGACGTGGGCCTGGACGAGGCCATCGCGGCGATTCGCACGGTGGAGTCGCTCGGGATCCCGATGGAGACCGCCACCGACGAGCTGATCGTGGAGGGCGTGGCCTCCTTCACGAAGTCATTCGAGGACCTGATGGGCGTCATCGACGCGCAGCGCAAGGCGCTCGCCCCGGCGTGACCGCCGCGGCTGGCTCTGCGCCGCTGGCATCGGCGGTGGCCGTCCGCCTCTCCCGCTGGACCGATGAGCGGGTCGCCGAGCGGCTCTGGGCGCGCGACGGCAGCCTGTGGGCCGCGTCAGGCAAGCCGCCCGCAGAGGTGGCGTCGTGGCTCGGCTGGCTGGACCTGCCGGTTGCGATGCAGGGTCGCATTGGTGAGCTCGAGCGCATCGCACGGGAGGTCCGCGCCGACGGCTACACCCGCGCGGCCGTGCTCGGCATGGGGGGCTCGAGCCTCGCCCCGGAGCTGTTCAGCCGGGTCTTCGGCGATGCGCTCGGGGGTCCAGCCGCAGCTGGCCTCGAGCTGCGGATCCTCGACTCGACCCATCCCGACGCGGTGCGTGGCTTTCGCGAGTGGGCCGAGTCGGCTCGGACCATCTTCTGCGTGAGCAGCAAGTCCGGCTCGACCACGGAGCCGAACGCGTTTCACGCCGCAATGAGCGCGCATGCACCCGCGCTGGACTTCATCGCCATCACCGATCCGGACACCGCGCTCGCCGACCTTGCACGCTCCCAGGGCTTCCGCGCCATCGTGGAAGGGCCGACCGACGTCGGCGGCCGCTACAGCGCCCTCTCGGTGTTCGGGCTGCTGCCGGCCGCGCTGCACGGGGTGGACCTCGGGGGGCTGCTGGAGCGGGCCGCAGCGATGGCCGATGCCTGCCAGCGCCCGGCAGTCGAGAACCCGGGGCTCCAGCTGGGCGCGGCGATGGGGGAGGCGGCGCTCGCCGGCCGCGACAAGCTGACGATCCTCACCTCCCCCCGGTTGGCCAGCCTCGGCGACTGGATCGAGCAGCTGGTGGCGGAGAGCACGGGCAAGGGGGACCGCGGCATCATCCCGGTGGTCGGCGAGCCGCTGGGCGACCCGGAGGCGTACGGAGCGGATCGGCAGTTTGTCCTCATCGCCATGGCGGGCGAAGCGGGTCTCGAATCGGACGCACTCGCGGACGAACTGGAGCGCCTCGGCCATCCGGTCCTGCGCCTGGAGCTGGCAGATCCCCTCGACATCGGCGCCGAGTTCGTGCGCTGGGAGGTTGCGACCGCCGCCGCCGGCATGCTGCTCGGGATCGATCCGTTCGACCAGCCCAACGTGCAGGAGGCCAAGGACGCCACCCGTGCCCTGCTGGATGCGTACCGCGCGAATGGCGCGCTTCCACAGCCGGCGCCCCTCGTGGCGGAGGCCGGGATTGCCGCCTACGGGGACGCGACCGCCCTGGGCGACGATCCGGTCAGTGTCGACGGCGCCCTGCGCGCGCTGGTCGAGACCGCACGGCCGTCCGACTACTTCGCGCTGCTGGCATACCTCCCGGGGGACCCTGCCACGATCGAGCTGCTTCAGCGCATGCGAACGCTGGTCCGAGACCGCGTTGGGCTGGCGACCAGCCTGGGGATCGGGCCGCGCTTCCTCCATTCGACCGGGCAGCTGCACAAGGGGGGTCCGCCATCCGGCATCTTTGTGCAGCTCACCGCGGAGCCGCGCCGCGACCTGCCGATCCCCGGCTGGCCGGAGAGCTTCGGAACATTGATCGCGGCCCAGGCAGCTGGCGACCTCGCCGCGCTGCAGCGGCGCGGACGGCGGGTCGTGCGCCTCCACCTTGCTGATCCGGAGGCGGGTCTCGCTCGGCTAGCGGCGATGATGCACGCCACGCTCGGCGCGCCGGCACCGGCCTGACGGCGCAACCCATCGGGAAGCAGACGATCGAGGGACAGATGCAGATCGCGATTGCAGGGCTGGGGCGGATCGGCGCAGGGATGGCGCGGCGGCTCGCGCGCAACGGACATGACGTGATTGCCTGGAATCGCACGGCAGCCGTGGCCACCGCCCTGGCCGCAGAGCCGGAGAGCGGCGGCCACGTGACGGTCGCCGAGTCGCTCGAGGCAATCGCGGCACTCATGAGTGCCCCGCGACACGTCGCCGTCAGCGTTCCCTCTGGCGACGCGACTGGCGAGCTGCTAGATCGCCTGGCCGGCGTCCTGGAGGCCGGCGACGTCATCATCGACGCCGGCAACAGCAACTTCCACGATTCGCAGCGGCGATCGGCCCAGCTCGAGGAGCGTGGCATCGAGTTCCTGGACATGGGCGTCAGCGGCGGCATCTGGGGGCTGCAGGTCGGCTTCTGCGCCATGGTCGGCGGGAAGCGCGAGGTGTTCGAACGCTTCGAGCCCGCCGTGAAGTCGCTGGCGCCGGAGGGCGGCTACCTGTACTGCGGTCCAGCCGGGGCGGGGCATTACGTGAAGATGGTCCACAACGGGGTCGAATACGGCCTGATGCAGGCATACGGCGAGGGCTTCGACATCATGCATGCCTCCGACTTCGAGATCGACCTCGCCGCCGTCTCGCGCCTCTGGAACAACGGGTCGGTGATCCGCTCCTGGCTGCTCGAGCTGGCGGGTGACGCTTTCGAAAAGGAGGGCAACGACCTGGCCGATATCCGCGGCTTCGTCGCCGATTCGGGCGAGGGGCGCTGGACGGTGGCCGAAGCGATCGAGCACGACGTGCCGGCCCCGATCATCACCCTCTCGCTGCTCCAGCGCTTCCGCAGCCGGCGGGACCCGGACAGTTTCAGCGATCGGGTGCTGGCGGCCCTGCGCAACGAGTTCGGCGGACACGCGGTGAAGTCCTCGGATGAGGGCTCCTGAGCCACGATGAGCATCCGCAGCGACATTGCTGACGAGGCACACTCGCGGCCGTCAAGCGCAGGCAACCCCCTTCGGGCCGGGCTGCGACTCCAGCGCATGCCGGAGCCCTGCACCATGGTCATCATCGGCGCGACCGGCGACCTCACCGAGCGGAAGCTGGGCCCCGCCCTCTACAACCTGATGCTGGGCGGCGCCCTGCCGCCCGAGTTCACGGTGGTCGGCTTCGCGCGTCGTGACCTGTCCACCGACCAGTTCCGTGCCCACCTGCGCAGCGGGATCGACAAGTACAGCCGCAACCGGCCGATCAAGGCCTCGATCTGGGAGTCCTTCAGCGCCGGGATCGAGTACCAGCGCGGCGAGTTCCACCACCCCGAGGCTTGGGCCGCGCTGGCGAAGAAGCTGGAGCGAATCGATCGTGATCGGGGAACCTCGGGCAACCGCCTCTTCTACCTGGCGGTCCCTCCAGCCCTGCACGACGAGATCGTGCGCCAGATCGATGCGGCCGGCCTCTCCGGCACGGGGAGCGGAACCGACGCACGCTACCGCGGCTGGTCCCGGGTGATCGTCGAGAAGCCGTTCGGCTTTGACCTGCCGAGCGCCAGGAAGCTCAATCGGGAGCTGCGGGAGGTCTTTGACGAGGACCAGATCTTCCGGATCGACCATTACCTCGGCAAGGAGACCGTCCAGAACCTGTCGGTCTTCCGCTTCGGCAACGGCCTGTTCGAGCCGATCTGGAATCGGCGCTACATCGACTCGGTCCAGATCACCGTCGCGGAGACAGTCGGGATCGAGGGCCGGGGGGAGTCCTATGACGAGACGGGTGCCCTGCGCGACATCGTGCAGAACCACGTCCTGCAGCTGATGGCTGTCTTCGCCATGGAGCCGCCGGTCGAGTTCAAGGCGGCTGACCTGCGCGACGAGAAGGTGAAGGTGCTCCGCGCGGTGAAGCCGATGTCGCCGGCCGAGGTCGAGGCATCCACAATCCGCGGCCAGTACGTCTCAGGCTGGGTCGAGGGGCAGAAGGTCCCCGCCTACCGCGAGGAGCCCGAGGTTCCACCGAACTCGGAGCGCGAGACGTACGTCGCCCTGAAGCTGGCGATCGATTCGTGGCGATGGGCCGGCGTGCCCTTCTACGTTCGCACCGGCAAGGCGCTCCCCACGCGCGTGACCGAGATCGCAGTCCAGTTCAAGCAGGCGCCGCTGGCCCTCTTCAGGCGCGCCGGCGCCGCGCCGATGGAGCCGAACATCCTGGCCATCCGGGTGCAGCCGGACGAGGGGATCCTCCTGCGATTCGGGGCCAAGGTGCCGGGCCCAGGGCTCCAGATCCGGGGCGTGAACATGGACTTCCGCTACGGGTCGAGCTTCGCGGTCGACTCGCCGGACGCGTACGAGACCCTCCTCCTCGACTGCATGGTCGGCGACGCAGCACTGTTCACCCGCGACGACGAGGTGGAGCGCGCCTGGGAGGTCCTGGATCCGATATTGGAGGCGTGGGCCTCGGGCGAGGGCGGTCGCATGCACTTCTACCCGGCAGGGAGCTGGGGTCCCGCGGCCGCGGACGAGCTGCTCGAGCACGACGGACGGGCATGGCGACGGCCGTAGGTCGCTCGGGCGCCGCCCGGCGCGCGCTGGCGGTCCATCGGCGCCTGATGCGCTTCGGGGAGGACGAATCGACCGTCGCCGAGCCGTGGGTCGAGCGCGGCACCACGGTGGAGGCGATTGCGGCGCATCTCGCACAGATGTGGATCCGTCCGGCCAATGGGGAGGACTCGACGGTCACTGAGAAGGGGATGGCACACGCTCGCGCATCGGTGCTGAATCTGATCGTGATGGTCCCCGACGAGGCGGCGGCGACTCGGGTGGTGGAGACCATGATCGGCCTTGGCGTTCGTCATCCGTCTCGTGCGATCGTCCTCTCCGCGGATCCGAAGGCGGGCGGCCCGACGTTGAGCGCCAACATCACCGCCCACTGCCACGCCGGGCCGGAGGGGGCCGAGCCGATCTGCTTCGAGGTGGTGGTGCTCAGCGTGCATGGCGAGGC
>JBKKBV010000093.1:0-5038 GCA_046713375.1 Candidatus Limnocylindria bacterium | reverse complement strand
CCGCCAAGGACGTGCCGGTGGTCACCGAGGAGGAGATCGCCCAGGTCGTCAGCATGTGGACCGGCATCCCGGTGATCCGCATCAGCGCCGAGGAGTCCGAGCGCCTGCTTCACATGGAGGACGCGATCCACAAGCGCGTGATTGGGCAGCAGGAGGCGATCGACATCGTCTCCAAGGCGGTCCGCCGTGCGCGGGCCGGGCTGAAGGACCCCAAGCGGCCGATCGGCTCATTCATCTTCATGGGCCCCACCGGCGTGGGCAAGACCGAGCTCGCCCGGGCGCTGGCCGAATTCATGTTCGGCTCCGAGGACGCCATGGTGAAGATCGACATGAGCGAGTTCATGGAGCGCCACAACGTCTCGCGGCTGGTCGGCGCCCCACCCGGCTACGTCGGATATGACGAGGGTGGCCAGCTGACCGAGGCGGTACGCCGCAAGAGCTACAGCGTGGTCCTGCTCGACGAGATCGAGAAGGCGCATCCGGAGGTCTTCAATATCCTCCTCCAGATCCTGGAGGACGGGCACCTGACCGATGCCAAGGGGCGCCGCGTCGACTTCCGCAACACCATCATCATCATGACCAGCAACGTCGGCGCACAGCTCCTGCAGAAGGATTCGCGCATCGGCTTCCGCGCCGAGGGAGAGGCGGGCTCATTGGCCGAGGCATCGGCCGACTACGAGCGCATGAAGGAGAAGGTGCTCGGCGAGCTGAAGAACGTCTTCCGACCCGAGTTCCTCAACCGGATCGACGCGACTGTCGTCTTCCGCGAGCTGACCCGCGAGGAGATCCGCCAGATCGTCGACCTGCTGCTGGAGCGCGTGAAGTCCCAGCTGGCGGGGCAGCAGATGGAGCTGATCGTGACCGATGCCGCCAAGGATGCGATCATCGTGAAGGGCTACGACCTCGCCTTCGGCGCGCGCCCGCTGCGCCGCGAGATCCAGCACCAGATCGAGGATCCACTGGCGGAGCGGATGCTGCAGGCGACCTTCGAGGCGGGCGACACGATCGTGGTCGACGCCACCCCCGATGGCCTCGTCATCGACCGCAAGCCAACCAAGGTGCCAGTCAAGGCGCGCTGACCGCGAGCTAAGGCCGCGGTACTCGGGGGCGTGGCAAGATGGCACGACCCGTGCCAGCCACCCGCTCCGTCTACGTCTGCCAGCAATGTGGCGCCAGCTCGCCTCGCTGGTCGGGCCAATGCGCCTCATGCGAGGCCTGGAACACCCTCGTTGAGACAGTCGTGACCCGCACCGCCTCCGCTGGGGGAGGGTCCGTCCGGGCGCGCGAGCGCGCGACTGCCGCCGGTTCGGCGGCGATCTCGCCGATCGGCGGAGTCAGCAGCGCCGAGGCCTCGCGCCTGCCGAGCGGGATCGGCGAGCTTGACCGCGTGCTGGGCGGCGGGCTGGTCCCCGGCTCGATCGTCCTCTTCGGCGGCGACCCGGGGATCGGGAAGAGCACGCTCCTGCTCCAGCTGGCCGGGCGGCTGGCCGCGGCGGGTCATGCGACGCTGTACCTGTCCGGCGAGGAATCGGCCTCGCAGGTCCGCGGCCGGGCTGAGCGGGTCGGGGCCGTGGTGGATGGCGTTGGCCTGGTCGCCAGCACCGACCTGGCCACGGCGGTTGGTGCGATCGAGGCTTCGGCACCGGCGCTCGCCGTGGTCGACAGCGTGCAGACCTTCGCCAGCGCCGAGCTCAGCGGGCCGGCCGGCAGCGTCGGGCAGGTGCGAGAGGTCGCCACTCGCCTGGCGGAGGTCGCCAAGGCCGGCGCTACCTGCGTGGCGCTGATCGGGCATGTCACCAAGGAGGGGACCGTCGCAGGACCGCGAACCCTCGAGCACCTCGTCGACGCGGTCATCTACCTGGAGGGGGAGCGGATGGGCACCACCCGTCTCCTGCGCGCGGCCAAGAACCGATATGGCTCCACCGATGAAGTGGGCGTCCTCGAGATGCGCAGCGACGGCCTGGTCGAGGTGGCAGATGCCAGCCGCTTCTTCCTGGAATCCGAGCAGCCGCCGGTCGCCGGCAGTGCGATCACCATCGCCCTGGAGGGGACCCGGCCCCTGGCGGTCGAGATCCAGGCACTTGTCGCGCCAGCCGGCTACGGCTCGCCGCGCCGTGCGACGACGGGGATCGACGTGAACCGGGTGCTGATGCTGATCGCGGTCCTGGCTCGCCACGCCGGGCTGAACCTGACGGGGCACGACGTCTACGTGAACGTGGCCGGCGGACTGCGCATCGACGAGCCGGCGGCGGACCTTGCCGTGGCTACCGCGCTGGCATCGTCGCTGCGTGAGCGTCCGGTGCGGGAGGGAACCGTCCTGGCTGGCGAGCTGTCGCTCTCGGGACGGCTGCGGCCCGCCGCCCGCGCCGAGCGGCGGATGGTGGAGGCAGCGCGGCTCGGCTTCGATCGCATGGTGACCGGACCGGAGCGTGGCGCGCCCGGCGCGCGTCAGCCGGCCGGCCAGCTGGTGTCGGCGGTGGATCTGCGGGAGGCGCTGAGAGAGGCTCTCGTCAAGGACTGATCGGCGCTCGCAACCCGTTGTTCTGCGCAACGGCAGGTGCTAAGGTGGCCGCCCGCCGCTGGCGGGCGCGGGATTGGCATCATCGAATTCATTCCCATTTCATTGCCCGCGACATCGGATCATCACGGACTCATCGGCTCATGACCAAGTTCATCCAGCTCGTGGGCGCCCTGCTCGGAACCCTGCTCGGGTTCGCGCTTGGCCTGCTCATCCTGACAAACGCCGATGGCGTCATCGATGCGCCGAATCGACCGGCGTTCCTGATGGCCATGGTCGCCGCCACCCTGCTGTTCGGCTACCTGGCGATCCCCTATGTCACCACCCGACCGGCCCGCTGGGCGATCGCCCGCCTGGCGCAAGCCGGGGCGGGGGAATTCGCTCTGGGCGTGACGGCGATTGTGGTCGGCCTGCTGGTGGGGGTTCTGGCCGGGCTGCCGCTGATCGCGATCGGAGGCTGGGCAGGGTCGGTCGGGCCGCCGGTGGTGGCGGTGGTGCTGGCACTCCTCCTGCTGTGGGCGACGATGTACAAGCGGGACGTGCTGCTGCCCGCCGTCGCCGGCATCCTGCCTGGCGCGCGGCGTCGGGGTGGCTTCTCCCAGATCGTGATCGACACCAGCTCGGTGATCGATGGTCGCATCGTGGACGTCGGGCGCACCGGCTTCATCCTGGGCACCCTGGTGGTGCCGCGCTTCGTCCTGGACGAGCTGCAGCGGATCGCCGATTCGCCGGATGCCATCCGGCGCAACCGCGGTCGACGCGGCCTCGAGATGCTCAGCGCCCTCCAGAAGGACTCCATCTCGCCGGTCGAGGTGACGGAGGAGACCTACCCGGAGATCGGCGAGGTCGATGCCAAGCTGGTCGCCTTCGCTCGCGATCATGGCGCCGCGATCCTGACCAACGACTTCAACCTGAACCGCGTCGCGGAGCTGCAGGGGATCCGCGTGCTGAACATCAACGAGCTGGCCAACGCGGTCAAGGCGGTCGTGCATCCCGGCGAGGAGATGACGGTGAAGATCATCCAGGAGGGGAAGGAGCCCGGGCAGGGGGTCGGCTACCTGGATGACGGAACCATGATCGTGGTCGAGGGCGGCAGCCGGTCGATGAACGAGGAGGTCGGCGTGACCGTGACGCGCGTGCTGCAGACGGTGGCCGGTCGGATGATCTTCGCCCAGCCGCGCGACACCCCAGCCGCCGGATGAGGCCGCCGTGCTGATCGGGGCGGTACTGGTCGCTGCCGGCAGCGGACGCCGGATGGGGAGCGACAAGCTCTGGATCGAGTTCTCCGGCAGGCCCGCCTGGCGCTGGGCGCTCGACACGCTGCTGGCGGTGCCGGGAATGAACTGGGTGGTGGTGGTTGCACCGCCCGATGCAGTGGATCGCTTCCGCGACGCGATCCCCGAGTCGGCTCGTGGCCGGTCCGAGGTCGTCGCCGGCGGCGAGGAGCGAGCCGACTCCGTGCTGGCTGGCATCGCGGCCCTCACGGCGGCCGGGTTCCCCGAAGATGCCCCCGTCCTCATCCACGATGCGGCACGACCGGCAGCCTCCAGCGAGCTGATGGCGCGCATCGTCGCGGCCGTCACCCCGACCGATGGAGCGGTCCCGGTGGTCACCCTCCACGATTCGCTCAAGCACGTGGACACCTCGGGCAGGATCATCGCCGCATTCGATCGGGAGGGGCTGGCCCTGGCGCAGACGCCGCAGGCCGCGACGCTGGTCGTGCTGCGGGCCGCGCTCGAAGAGGCGCAGGCCTGGGGCCGCAAAATGACCGATGAGGCGACGGCCCTGGCAGCCGGCGGCGTCGTGGTCCACTCGGTGGCGGGGGAGCCAGGCAACCAGAAGCTGACTGAGCCAGGCGACGAGACACTGGTTGGGGGCGTGCTTGCCGCTCGCTCGATGCCACTGGCACCACCCGCGGTGGGGGAGGGACAGCGCGCGGGGATCGGCTTCGACGCGCATCGGTTCGGGGAGGGCGGGACACTCCACCTCGGCGGGCTGGAGTTCTCCGGAGAGCCGACGCTGGCCGGGCACTCGGACGGTGACGCTGCGATGCATGCCGTGATCGACGCGCTGCTCGGAGCGGCAGCGGCCGGCGACATCGGCAGCCTCTATCCGCCGGACGATGCCCGCTGGGCAGATGCCGACTCCGGCGAGCTTCTGCGCGGCGCGGTCTCTACCCTGTCCGCGGCGGGCTGGCGCCCGGTCTCGCTCGACCTGACGATCGTCGCCGCCCACCCGGCCATCGAGCCTCGGCGGGTCGAAATCGCCGCGCGGCTGGCGGAGCTGTGCGGCATCGATGCGAGTGCCGTCGGCGTGAAGGGCACCACCTCGGACGGCCTCGGCTTCGCAGGGGCCGAGGGAATCGCTGCGTTCGCGGTGGCCGTCATCGCCCACGCATGACCAATTGGATCGGCGGCCGCCGGCCGGTGGTCGAGGCGCTGGCTGCGGGACGACCGGCCTCCCGACTCCTCGTCGCCCACAGCGCCCGCCCAGGCCCTGAGCTGAACGAGGTGCTCGCCG
>JBKKBV010000092.1:0-3080 GCA_046713375.1 Candidatus Limnocylindria bacterium | reverse complement strand
GGGTCTCCCTCCCACGCTCACCTACCGTGCCGGGGACGTCCTGTTCCTGAATCGCCATGGAGAACCGATGCCTCGCTCGCTCGCCCTCTGGATCGCCTTCACGACCGCGGGCTCGATGTTCGCGCTGGTCCTGCTCCTGGCGGCCGTCGTCCTCGGTACGCCAGGCAGCGGCCGTGGTGCGTCTTCCTCACCGACCGCCTCGGCTGCGCAAGGACCGGTGGGCACCATCGAAATCCATGCCTTCGACCTGGGCTTCGAGCCGGCGAAGGCCCACGTCAGCTCGCCGGGCCGTTACCGAGTCACCTTCGTCAACGACGGGGGCGTCCTCCACGACCTCACATTCGCGGACGGGACGACGATCGCGGCGGCGGCTCACGCCACCGCGACGGGCGAGGTGACCATCCCCGCGGCCGGCCTGACGTTCATCTGCTCCGTGCCGGGCCACGCCGATGGCGGGATGCGCGGCGAGGTGATGGTCACCAGCGGCGTGGCGATGACGCCGGCGCCCTCGGTGCCGATCAGCGCCGAGGAGCTGCGGGACGCCGATGCGGCGCGTACTGCCCAGTTCCCGGCCGAGACCGAGGGCAGGGGCAACCAGGTCCTGGAGCCCACGGTCCTCGACGACGGGACCAAGCAGTGGGAGATCACCGCATCGGTCATCCAGTGGGAGACCGAGCCGGGAACCGTCCTTGAGGCATACGCGTATAACGGGACCGTGCCCGGCCCACAGCTGCGCGCCGAGGTGGGGGACAGGGTGCGGATCGTCTTCCGCAATGAGCTTCCCGAGCCATCGACGCTGCACTTCCACGGCCTGGTGGTGCCAAACGCCATGGATGGGGTGCCGGTCATCACCCAGCCGGCGGTCATGCCCGGCGAGTCATTCACCTACGAGTTCACGCTGCGCAATTCGGGCAGCCACATGTACCACCCGCACTTCATGGCCGAGCACCAGGTGCCGATGGGCCTGCTGGGCGCCTTCATCGTGACCGATCCAAGCGCTACCGATGAACCGGCCGCGGACATCGACTACACGATGATCATCAACGACGGGCCGCTCGGCTTCACGCTCAACGGCAAGGGCTTCCCGGCGACGGAGCCGATTGTCGCCACCCAGGGGCAGTCGATCCGGGTGCGCTACATGAACGAGGGGCTCCAGGTCCACCCCATGCACCTGCACGGGATGCCGCAGCTGGTCATCGCCAAGGACGGCTACCTCCTGCCCGATCCGCACTACGAGGACACCGTGCTGGTCGCCCCCGGCGAGCGGATCGATGTCCTGGTCGATGCGACTGAGCTGGGCGCCTGGGCCTTCCACTGCCACATCCTGACCCACGCCGAGGGGCCGGACGGCATGTTCGGCATGGTCACGGCGCTCATCGTCCAGGAGTAGGGTGTGGCCGGGTCGCAACCCGTGGCCGAGCGGCTCAGCCACCTCGTCGTACGCCGACGGGCTGGCCTTGATCCGGCGCGGGTCGCGTGGGCGATTCGCGCGGCGCGAGCCTGGCTCGGTCCGGAGATCGAAGCGGCGCCCGAGGGGATGCACCGCCACCAGGCCGACCTTCGGCTCAGGGTCGGTGATCATCCGTCGCTGGTTACCTTCCGCAAGGCGGCCTACGTCGACATCGGGCCGGTGGAGCCGCTCAACGATGGGTGGCAGGTTGAGATCAGCTGGCGGGCCGCGACCCTGGCGCCGCTCTTCCCGGTCTTCTCCGGGACGCTCGTGGCCCACCGCGACGAGTTGACCCTCTCGGGCTGGTATGCACCACCCGGTGGGCAGCTCGGCCGCATCGCGGACCGCGCGCTGTTGCACGTCGCCGCGACCGGGACGGCCCGATGGTTGTTGGGCGAGCTGGAGCGGGCGGCGGGCGAAGCTCTGGGTCGCTAGCTCAGGAGCGGTCGGAAGCGCCGAGCCGACGCTTGGCCACGAACGCAGCTGCCTGCGTCCGGCGCTGCAAGTCTAGCTTGGAGAGGATGCTGCTGACGTAGTTCTTGACCGTCTTGTCGGAGAGGAAGATCTCGCCTGCGATCTCCTTGTTCGTCTTCCCGTCGGCGACCAGCAGGAGGATCTTCCTCTCCTGCGCGGTCAGTTGGCTGAGCTCATCCTGCTCTCCGCCGGACGCGGCGCGGCGAACACGCTCGAGCACACGCTCCGTCACCGCCGGATCGAGGAGCGAGTCGCCGCGGCCTACCGCCTCCAGCGCGGCGACCAGGTCGCGGCCTCGAATCTGCTTGAGCAGATAGCCGCTGGCGCCGGCGATGATGGCCGACAGCACCGCCTCTTCATCGGGGTAGCTGGTCAGCATCACCACGCGCGTGGCAGGAAGCTCGGCGCGGATGTCGCGGCAGGCCTCAATACCGGAGCCATCGGGCAGGCGGACATCCATGACCACCAGGTCCGGCTCGTAACGACGGGCTGCAAGCAGGGCCTCCGACACGCTTCCCGCCTCCGCGACTACCTGGAACTCCGGGCGCCGCGCGAGAAGCGCAACCAACCCCTGGCGCACGACCTCGTGATCGTCGACGATGAGAAGCCGCAGCGGCGGGCGGCCCGGTGTCGGGTCGCTGCTCATGGCCTGTCCATCCTTCACGTTGCGCCTACTCGGGGAGCGGCAGCACGACGATGATACGGGTCCCACGGCCCGGCCCGCTCTCGACCAGCAGGCTCCCGCCGAGCGACTCCGCGCGGCGAAGCATGTTGGCGAGCCCATGGTGGCCGCTCCGACCGGGCGTACCGGCGTCAAAGCCTTTGCCGTCGTCCGCGATCTCGAGTCGGACCTCGCCGTTCGCGGCCGTGACCTCCATCGTGGCGCGCGAGGCGTCGGCATGGCGGACGACGTTGCTGAGTGCCTCGCGCGCGATGCTGATCAGCTCAGAGCCGATGGTCGGCGCGAGCCTCGTGTCCCCGACCGACTTGACCTCGATGGGCATCGAGCTGTTGAGGCGGGCCTCCTCGGCGAGCGTCTCGAGGGCTGAGGCCATCACTCCCGGGCCATCGAGACCGGGCCGCAGCCCGTAGATGAAGGTCCGGATCTCGGCAATCGCGGCGTGGAGGGCGTCGATCGCGCGATCAACGCGCTCGG
>JBKKBV010000091.1:0-3436 GCA_046713375.1 Candidatus Limnocylindria bacterium | reverse complement strand
GCGCGCCGACGATCGGTGCTGTAATACCCGGCGCATGAGTTCCAACCGCCCGCCGGATCGCGGCAACGACCCCGCCGAGCCGCGCGTCGATCCCCTGCTCGAGGTCCGTGAGAAGCGGCGCGGGCGGCGCCCGGGTGACTCCTACGTCCGCATCGTGCGGCCGTTCGAGGACGAGTTCGAGCGCGAGGAAGGGCGCCTGGTGGCGACCGAGCGGACCGTGCTGGAACGGAGTGGCTGGCGCCGGACGTTGCGGGGCATCCGGACCCTGCTGATCGGCCGGCCGATCTCATCGGAGCACGAGCAGCACGAGCGGCTGACCAAGGTCAAGGCGCTTGCCATCTTCAGCAGCGACAACATCAGCTCATCGGCGTATGGACCCGAGGAGATCCTGCGGGTGCTGGCCTTCGCGGGTGCCGGCGCGCTGAGCCTGACGCTGCCGATCGCGGGACTCATCATCGCGATGCTGGCGATCGTGACGATGTCCTATCGGCAGACGATCAAGGCCTACCCGCTGGGCGCCAGCAGCTACATCGTCGCCAGCGACAACCTTGGTGATCGGGCAGGGGTGCTGGCCGCCTCGGCGCTCCTGATCGGCTACGTGGTGACGGTGGCCGTCTCCGTCTCCGCCGGCGTCGCGGCTCTGACCTCGATCCTGCCCGACATCTACCCCTACCGGGTCTACATCTCGGTTGCCATGGTCGTGCTGCTGACGCTCGGCAACCTGCGCGGCATCCGCGAATCGGGGTCGATCTTCATGGCCCCCACCTACCTCTACATCGTCGTCATGCTCGCCATCATCGGCTACGCGCTGGTGCGCAACGCGCTTGGCGAACTGCCCGCGTACACGCCGCCTCCAGGGTGGGCGCTCGAGGAGGGGACGCAGGCGCTCGGCCTCTTCCTGCTGCTGCGTGCCTTTTCGCAGGGTGCAGTGGCGCTTACCGGCGTCGAGGCCATCTCGGACGGAGTGCCCGCCTTCAAGGCTCCCGAATGGCGCAACGCCCGTACGACCCTGACCTGGGCTGCGGTCATCTTCGCCATCCTGTTCCTGGGGATCGCCTTCCTGATCACGACGCTGGGGATCGTGCCCGATCCCGAGGAGAAGCAGACCGTCTTGTCGCAGCTCGTCCGCCACGTGGTCGGCAGCGGACCGATCCTGATCCTCGCCCAGGTGGCGACGGCCCTGCTGCTGGTATTGGCCGCCAACACCAGCTTCGCGGACTTCCCGCGGCTCTCCAGCTTCCTGGCGCGCGATGGATTCATGCCGCGCTCGTTCGGATTCCGCGGGGAGCGGCTGGCGTTCACGACCGGCATCGTGGCGCTGGCGGGCCTCGCGATCGTGCTCATTGTCTCGTTCAGCGCCAGCGTCACCGAGCTGATCCCCCTCTACACGCTGGGCGTTTTCCTGGCGTTCACGCTGTCACAGGCGGGCATGCTGCTGCGCTGGTGGCGTCGCCACGAGGCGGGCTGGCGGCAGGGGATGGTGATCAACGGGCTTGGCACCGCCACCACCGCGGTGGTGGCGCTGGTGGTGGCCACCAGCAACTTCTTCGAGGGCGCGTGGATGGTAATGGTGCTTGTGCCCGCGCTGATGGCACTCCTGCTCGGAATCCGCTCACACTACCGCAACATGGAGCACCAGCTGGACGCCGTGCCCGGCACCGATGACGACGTCGAGCCTGACCCGATCGTGATCGTGCCGCTGGCACGCCTCGACCGACCTGCGCGCCGCGCGCTGGCCTTCGCCCGCACCATCTCGCCGCGCGCCACGGCGGTACACATCACCAACGACCCGCATACCGCCGACCAGCTGCGCGAGGACTGGGGGAAGCTGGGCGGACGGATGGAGCTGGTCGTCGTCGAGTCCCCGTACCGCGCCCTGGTCGGACCGCTGCTGCGATACATGGACGCGCTCCAATCACTCCATCCGACCCGCCCCATCGTGGTGGTCCTGGCCGAGGTGGTGCCGCGTCACTGGTGGGAGAACCTGCTCCATAACCAGACCAGCCTGCGGCTGAAGCTGCGGCTCTTCGGACGCAAGAACACGATCGTGGCCGACGTGCCGTTCCATCTCGAGGACTGAGCGCGGGTCAGTAGGCCCAGCCGTACAGGTTCTTGACCCAGATCCCCCAGGCATGCACGGCCACGGCCACCGCGACCGCGGCCACCAGGCTCCAGGACGCCCGCTCGCGATAGGCCCAGCCCAGCAGGAGCAGCAGCAGCGGAACGGCATCCAGGATGAACCGATAGCCGAACTGGGCGAAGCCCCAGGAGCCGTGCATGAGGTCGGGCAGCAGCACGAGGCCAATCGACAGCCAGGTGACCGCCACCAGCGGCCCGCGGGCCTTGACTGCCCAGAACAGGAACGGCGCCGACAGGGTCAGCGACAGTCCCGTCAGCGATGGCTTCAGGTACGGGAAGGCGTCGACCAGCAGCGGCTCCTGCAGGAAGATGGCGTACAGGTGGCGCGGGATGTAGAGCGGGGACAGGAGGCCGTATCGGAACCATGGCTCGTCGGTCACCAGGCCGAATTCGCCCGCCGGGATGTGGACATAGCCCGAGTCGAGCGGCGATCCGAAACGGGCGACGTTGTACGCCGCGAAGAGCACGGCTGGCACAGCCAGCCCCAGCAGGAGCTCCCCGTGCGCCCGGGACGGGCGCCATCGGGCAGCGAAGAAGGCGAGCAGCAGGGGCAGCGCCAGGCCGGCCGGCAGACGGCTTCCGGCCGCAAGGCCCAGGGTCAGCCCGACCAGCGCCGGCAGGTGGCGGCGCACCGCCAGGTTGAGCGCCACCAGAAGGAAGAGGGTGGCCACCACCTGCGCGTAGTGATGCGTGCCGCCCATGCCGGCGACCCACCAGTGGGTGGTAAAAGCAAAGCCGATGGCGATCACGAGTCGCGGCCCGAGCCTGACGCCGATGGCCGCGAGGAGGTACCAGGCCAGCGCGACGTTGACCGCGCCGACCCCCGCCGACATGACGTTGCCAGAGAGCTCCCCCACTCCCGGGAAGAATCCGAGGATGGCGACGAGCGGGATCAGGGTCAGGGCGGGCACCGGGGGGAAGGGAGAGTATTGCGCGCCGCTGCCGTCGGGGACGGGCACCAGCTCCATCCAGGGCCGATCGACCGGGATCGACAGCCGTCCGTGGAGGAAGGCGTCAGCCAGCGGCACGAACTGGTCCCCGCCTGCTCCGTGCGGTCCGGTGAACCAGTAGACCACGAGGGCCAACAGGGCCAGGCCGATGCCGGCTACGTGCTCCGGCTCCGCCTCGGCGGTGCGTTGGGCGGTCACGCGGCGGAGTCTAGGGGTTGATCTGGCGCGCCCGGCAGGAATCGAACCCGCGACCTGATGGTCCGAAGCCACCCGCTCTGTCCGCTGAGCTACGGGCGCGCGGCCGACATTGTACGGGTCTAGCCAGAAGTCGACCCCTCACGGTCATG
>JBKKBV010000090.1:0-4478 GCA_046713375.1 Candidatus Limnocylindria bacterium | reverse complement strand
TGGCCCCCGCAGCGGGCTGGCCGCCTGGCGCCCGGTCAGTAAGCCCCTCAGCCCGCGCCGCACAGGACGGCCACGGCGTTCACGCACCCGTCGTGGTCGGCGGGGAGGAGCTCGACCCGCTCGCCGGCCTCGGCCTGGATCAGCCACTCGGTTCCTGGCACCGGCCGCACGGCGATCCGCGCGGCGGGCGCCCGCTCGCGCACAAAGGCGACGATGGGTCCCAGCCCGGCATCGCCGTACTCGCGGCGGATCGCACCCGCGTCGACGAGGACCAGGTCGGGGCGCCGGAGTGCCACTGCCTGGTGCAGGCGGGCGGCATCGTTGTAGAAGAAGGGGAGTGCACGGCTGAGCCGTCCCTCGACGGCATCGGCCAGATCGCGATCACGAGTGAGGCAGTACACCAGGAGCTCGTGCAGCGGATCGGTCATGCCCGCGAAGACTATCACCCGGCCGCCGATGGGCTTCAGGAGGGGACCGGCGGTACAATTCCGGGCCGATGGCCACCACCACCCCCGCCCGGCGACGTGCCGACCGCGACCTGAGCGCGCCTCGCCACCAGGCGCTCGGCAGCCTGCTGGGCCGCGTCTGGGCCGTCGACCAGGTGGGGGTCGAGGAGCGCGCCGCGTCGCTCGCCAAGCGCAGCATCAAGCGCGAGTCGAAGCTGTGGGCGCTCGACCTTGCCATTCGGATGGTGGACCTCACCACCCTGGAGGGGAAGGACACTCCGGGCAAGATCCGCGCACTGGCCGGCAAGGCTCGCCGTCCGGATCCAACCGACCCGAGCATCCCCAGCGTCGCCGCCCTGTGCGTCTACCCCAGCATGATCGCGGCCGCGAAGTCGGCGCTGGCGGGGTCCGGTGTCAAGGTCGCCTCCGTCGCCACCTATTTCCCGTCCGGGCAGGCGCCGCTCGACGTCAAGCTGGAGGACGTTCGCCAGGCGGTCGCCGCTGGTGCCGACGAGATCGACATGGTGATCGATCGCGGCGCCTTCCTGGCGGGCCACTACGCCCAGGTCTTCGACGAGATCGTGGCAGTCAAGCAGGCGGCAGGCGACCATCACATGAAGGTGATCCTGGAGACCGGAGAGCTCGAGACCTATGACAACGTCCGGCGCGCATCGGTGCTGGCGATGGCCGCCGGGGCGGATTTCATCAAGACCTCGACCGGCAAGGTGCAACCTGCCTCGACCCTGCCGGTGACGCTCGTGATGCTCGAGGCGATTCGTGACTTCTACGCGCAGACCGGACGAGCGGTCGGCATGAAGCCCGCCGGTGGCATCCGGACCGCCAAGGAGGCGATCGCCTACCTGACCGTCCTGTACGAGACGCTCGGACCGGACTGGATGACCCCCGACCGATTCCGGTTCGGCGCCTCGACGCTGCTCAACGACCTGCTGATGCAGGTTCGCAAGGAGCGCACCGGTCGCTACTCGGGGGGTGACTATTTCACCCTCGACTGAGCCGATGGTCGAGGTTGCTCCCGGCACCATCGTCGTCTTCAGCGACATCGGCTGCCCATGGGCGCACGTCGCTGTCTGGCGCCTGCACGACGCGCGCCGCCGGCTCGGACTCGATGACCGGGTGGCGTTCGACCACCGGGTCTTCCCGCTCGAGCTGTTCAACTCGCAGCCGACCCCCCGCGACGAGCTGGCGGTGGAGTGGGAGGCCTGTGCCTCGCTGTCGCCGCGGGCGGGGTGGCAGGCATGGAGCGCTCCGGACTGGGCGTGGCCCGCGACCATGCTGCCGCCGCTGGAGGCGGTGCAGGCCGCCAAGGAGCAGGGTCTCGCCGCCTCGGAGCAGCTCGACCGGGGTCTCCGCCGCGCCTTCTGGGGCGAGAGCCGTTGCGTCAGCCTGCGCCACGTCATCCTGGAGGTCGCCGCCGAGTGCGACGGCCTCGACCTCGAGGCGCTGGCGGAGGCATTCGACTCCGGCCGTGCTCGCTCTGCGCTCTTCGCCCAGTACAAGGTAGCCCGCAGCGACGCCGTCGACGGGTCGCCACACCTCTTCCTGGCAGACGGCACCAATGTCCAGGACCCGGGAATCGAAGCCACCTGGGAGGAGGGGACTGACGGCTTCTGGCGCCCGACCATTGTTGCCGATGACCCATCCGCGTATGACCGGCTGGTCACCGCGGCCGCTAGAGTCGAGGCTTGACCTCACGTCCGGCGGCTCCGCGGCGTTCCACCCGTGTGCACCTGCCCCCGTTCCAACAGCTCATCGACGACCACGCCGCCGAGCTGCATCGGTTTCTGGTTGCGAGCGTGGGCGTCGTCGACGCGGAGGACTGCCTGCAGGACACATTCCTGTCGGCCCTGCGCGGCTATCCGAGGCTGCGTCATGTCGACAACCTGCGGGCGTGGCTGTACACGATTGCCCAGCGCAAGGCGACCGATGCGGTGCGTGCGCATCAGCGACACCGGGCGACCGACCTGGACCATGTGGCGGAGGAGCGGCTGGCGAGCCCGCCGCATCGGTCAGCCGACGACGAGCTGTGGACCTCGGTGCGTGGACTCCCGGCCAAGCAGCGTGCCGCCCTGGTGCACCGCTTCGTCTTCGACCTGGCCTACCGAGACGTGGGAGAGCGGATGGGGATCAGCGAGGAAGCGGCTCGGCAGAACGTCAGCGCCGGTCTGCGCCGGCTTCGCATGGAGGTGGACCGATGACGACCGATCTGGAGCAGCGGCTGCGCAATGCCCCGCGTGTGGACCTCCATCGCGGAGCACTGACGGTGGCGCTCGCCCAACGGGCAGGCGAGGCCTCCCTGCTTGATGTGGCCTATGCAGAGATCGATTCGCCGATCGGCGAGCTGATCGTCTTCGTCACGCCGCGCGGCCTGCTTCGGGTCAAGTACGCCGATGAGCCGATCGAGGGGGTGCTGGCCGACGTGGCGGCGCGGGTATCGCCTCGCATCCTGCGTGCTCCATCTCGGACCGACGAGACGCGCCGTCAGCTCGAGGGCTATTTTGGGCTTCGCCGTCGGGCCTTCAACCTGCCGATCGACTGGTCGCTGGTGCACGGCTTCGCCGCGGGGGTGCTGCGCCAGACGGCGCGCATCCCGTTCGGCGACGTGCGGAGCTATGGCCAGGTTGCCGCGAAGGCGGGCTCGCCCCGTGCCGCCCGGGCGGCTGGCAATGCGCTCGGCTCGAACCCGATCCCGATCGTGGTGCCCTGCCATCGCGTGCTTCACGCGGACGGTGGGCTGGGCGGCTATTCGGGCGGCCTTGACCGCAAGCGCTACCTGCTGGCGCTGGAGGGGTCGCTGCCCGACCGCGAATGACGCAGCGCAGGGCACCGCCGATCCAGGTGCGATAATCGGCCGGCCATGACGCTCACCAAGAAGCCGGAGAGCCGGCCCGCCGCCTCATGGGGCCTTGCCAAGCGCGGCGTCTCGTGGGAGTACGCCGCCGCCCCGGAAGCGACCGACCACATCCAGATCCGCCGCGAGTACGGCCTCTTCATCGACAACACCTTCGCCCCCAGCAGACCAAAGGCGACCTTCGGGGTCATCAACCCCGCCACCGAGGAGCCACTGTCGCGGGTCGCAAAGGCGTCGAAGGCCGATGTCAACCGGGCCGTGACGGCCGCCCGCCGCGCTCATGACACGGTCTGGTCGCGCCTCCCCGGCAGTGAGCGTGCGAAGTACCTCTATCGCATCGCGCGGATCATGCAGGAGCGCTCACGCGAGTTCGCCGTGGTTGAGACGATGAACTCCGGCAAGCCGATCAAGGAGAGCCGCGACGTCGACGTTCCGCTCGCTGCGGCGCATTTCTTCTACTACGCCGGCTGGGCCGACAAGCTCGACTACGCCTTCCCAGGCCGCGCGCCGCGCTCGTTGGGCGTTGCCGCCCAGATCATCCCCTGGAACTTCCCGCTCCTGATGCTGGCCTGGAAGATCGCGCCGGCCCTCGCCGCCGGCAACACGGTCGTCCTGAAGCCGGCCTCGACGACCCCCCTGTCGGCCCTCCTCTTCGCCGATGTCTGCCGCCAGGCCGACCTGCCGCCGGGCGTCGTCAACATCGTCCCTGGGCCGGGCGCGATCGGGATGTCGCTCGTCACCCACCCCGGCGTCGACAAGGTCGCGTTCACCGGCTCCACCGAGATCGGCCGCCAGATCTTCAAGGGCGTCGCCGGGACCGACAAGGGCCTGACCCTCGAGCTCGGCGGCAAGGCCGCCAACATCGTGTTCGACGACGCGCCGCTCGACCAGGCGGTCGAGGGCATCGTCAACGGGATCTACTTCAACCAGGGCGAGGTCTGCTGTGCCGGGTCACGGCTGCTCGCCCAGGAGTCGATCGTCGAGCCGCTGATCGAGAAGCTCAAGGACCGCCTCGCGACGATCCGGGTCGGCGACCCGCTCGACAAGAACACCGACGTCGGGGCGATCAACTCGAAGAGCCAGCTCGAGAAGATCACCGAGCTCGTCGCGTCCGGGGTCGCCGAGGGCGCCGAGATCTACCAGCCCGCCTGCGACCTGCCGGA
>JBKKBV010000089.1:0-5558 GCA_046713375.1 Candidatus Limnocylindria bacterium | reverse complement strand
CCATGTTGGGTGCGGCCTCGGCCAGCTCGTGGCTGACCGGCTCCAGTACCTCGACCGGCCCCAGCGCCAACCGCTCGACCACGGCCGGCAGCATGGCCTTCATGCGGGGCTCCGCTGGGAGGCGCAGGCCATCGCTGCTCCGCGCCAGGAAGGCCAGCTTCAGGCTGTACTCCTGGGCGGTGATCTCCTCGACGAATGGCGTCGGCGGAGGTGGAGGCGCGACCTCCTTATTGCGGCGTCGAAGGAAGGACATCGACCGATTCTAGCAGTGGAGTCCGCGAACTCCGCCTGCCCGCATCATCTGCCCGTCAGCAGGCGCAGCTGGGCTTCCAGATCGGCGAGCCGCGTCCGCTCACGCGCGATGACTTCGGCGGGGGCACGCTTCGCGAAGTCACCCGCCAGGAGGACCTGCAGCCGCTCGATCCCGCGGCGCAGTTGCGCCTCGTTGGCTGCCTGGCGGGAAGGGGCGCCGGGCGCCTCCGACGGCGCACCCCCAAGCCAGGCGGCGGCTCCCGCGGTGGACGCCACCAGCTCGGGGCGGTCGTGGTCGTCGCCCGGCGCCCGCAGGTCGATCGGTCCTACGCGCGCGAGTGCGGCCAGGTAGTCGAGCCCGCGCTCGATTCCATCACGGGTGGCCGCATCCGCCGGCACAACCGTCAGCGGCAGCCGCGCAGATGCGGGCGCTCCGGACTCGGTGCGGAGGTTGCGGACCCCTCGAATCAGCTCAATCAGCACCGCCATCTCCGATTCCGCCTCCGCGTCGCGCTCGCCGATCCGCGGCCAGCTGGCAGAGATGAGCAGTGCTGACCGGGCCGTCGCGGCGGCATCGGAGGCCACCAGGCGCGACCAGATCTCCTCGGTCACGAATGGCACGATCGGGTGCAGGATCTGCAGCATGGTCGTCAATGCCTCGCTCGCGGCGCGCCATGCTCGTGCCTTCTCGCCATCGCTCGCACCCGCGAGGCGCAGGTCGACCTTGGCCATCTCCAGGTACCAGTCGCAGTAATCGGTCCAGGCGAACTCGTGCGCGGAGGCCGCGTACGCCGAAAGCTCGAAATCGTCGAGCTGGCGGGTGGCGCGCTCGGTCGCCTCGGCCAGGCGTGAACGCATCCAGCGCTCCGGCAGCGTTGCGTCGCCGTCCGATGTAGCGAGCGGCTCGGGACGCGAGCCGATGACGAAGCGGGCGGCGTTCCACAGCTTGTTGGTGAAGTTCCGCGCCCCCTCCAGCTTCGCTTCGGTCAGCCGCTGGTCGGCGCCCGGTGACGTGCCGACCGTCAGGGCGAAGCGGAGGGCATCGGCTCCGATCTCCTCGATCAGCACCAGGGGGTCTGCCGTGTTGCCCTTGGTCTTGCTCATCTTGATGCCGCCGGTGGCGCGCACCAGCCCGTGCAGGTAGACGGTGTGGAATGGCTCGCGGTCAGTGAGGAAGAGGCCCAGCATCATCATGCGGGCCACCCAGAAGAAGATGATGTCGTACCCGGTCTCCATCACCGAGGTCGGATAGAAGCGGCGCATGTCGGGCGTGTCATCCGGCCAGCCGAGCGTGCTGAACGGCCACAGGCCGCTGCTGAACCAGGTGTCGAAGATGTCGGTCTCCTGGGTTAGGTCGCCGGCGGCCCGCCCACAGGTCGCACAGGCGTCGGGACCGGCCTCCAGGTCGCTGACGGTGATGTGCCCGTCGGGGCAGTACCAGGCCGGAATGCGATGCCCCCACCACAGCTGACGTCCGACCGCCCAGTCGCGGATGTTCTCCATCCAGTGCGCGTAGACCTTGGTGAAGTGCTCGGGAATAATCCGCGTCCGGCCTTCGCGCACGGAGGCCAGAGCGCGTTCAGCGAGCGGCGCGGTGCGCACGAACCACTGCACCGACAGGCGCGGCTCGATGACGGTCCCGCAGCGCTCGCAGTGACCGACAACCATCGGGTGCGGGCGCTCTCCCTCGAGATCCCCCATCTCCCGCAGCTGCTCGACGATCCGTGACCGCGCCTCGTAACGATCCAGGCCCTCGAACGGCCCGCCCTGCTGGTTGATCTGGGCCGATTCGTCGAGCACGCTGATCGGCGTGAGGCCGTGCCGTCGGCCGAGCTCGTAATCGTCGGGGTCGTGGGCGGGCGTGATTTTGACTGCACCGGTGCCGAAGTCGCGCTCGACCACCTCGTCGGCGATGATCGGCAGGCGGCGGCCGAGGAAGGGAAGAATCGCCTCACGCCCGACCAGCTCCCGGTAGCGCTCGTCGTCGGGATGGACCGCCACCGCGACGTCCCCCAGCAGCGTCTCGGGGCGGGTGGTGGCGATCGAGATCCATTGGTCCGGATCGGGAGAGCCATCCTCGCGGGCCAGGTGATAGCGGATCGTCCAGAGGGTTCCCATCTCCTCTTTCGGCACCTTCTCGAGGTCCGAGATGGTGGTCCGGCAGCGCGGGCACCAGTTGACAAGCGCCTCGCCGCGGTACACGAGGTCTGCGTCGTGGAGCCGCTTGAACGCGGTCCGCACGGCCCGGGCGCTCATCGGGTCCATCGTGAACCGGTTGCGGGTCCAGTCGGCGGAGGCACCCAGGCGACGCATCTGGAGGCCGATGACGTCGCGCGTCTCGTCCATGAAGCGCCACATGCGCTCGAGGTAGCGCTCGCGACCGAGCGACTCGCGCGTCTCCCCCTCCTCGGCGACGATCTTGTCGAGCACGAACTGGGCCGCGATGCTGGCGTGGTCGACCCCCGGCAACCAGAGCGTGTCGTCGCCGCGCATGCGGTGGTAGCGGATCAGCATGTCCTCGAGGGTCACGAACAGCGCGTGGCCCACGTGCAGCGAGCCGGTCACGTTCGGCGGCGGCATGGTGATCACGAACCGCTCTGCCCCAGCCAGGGGCTCGGCGGCTGGCGTGAAGGCGCCACTTGCCAGCCATCGCTCGTAGATCGCGGGCTCGACCTCAGCCGCGTTGTAGCGCGGCGGGAGCTCGAGTCGCGGCGTCGTCATCGGAAATGCCTCCGCGGCAACAACAAACCCGTTCGCCGAAGGACGAACGGGTCGTGGTACCACCTTCATTCGGCGACATCGGCCGATCCGATGGCGCCCTCGTTACCGCGGTATCGGGCGGATCCCGGCCGGCTCGCGTGCGACCTTCGCCCTCTCGTGCCGAGGCGGGCTTGCAGCCTGTGGCCCGCCATCTCTCACGGTCGTCGAGGGGTACTCCTCACGGTCATCGCCGTGCTTCGGAGTCTACCACGAGGCGGTTCTAGGCCTTCGAGCCCACCGTGACGCGGAGCTGACCGTTGGAGGTGACGAACTGGGCCGATTCCTCGAAGCTCTCAATCGCGGCCGACAGGTCGAATCCCTCGCGGTGAACGGCGGTGAAGATGAACTCGCCGGAGGTGCCCAGTCCCAGGGCGACTCGACTGATGCCGTTCACGCGCTCGAGCGACTGCTTGAACGAGGTGATGGCGCCGAAGCTTGTCAGTCCGGTGACCACCACCTGGGTGGTGGCATCGGCACCCGACTCGACGGCCGGCTCAACAGTCGCGGCCGCGGCCGGCTCGGGCTCGGCTGGCGCGGGCTCCTCAGTCGCGGGCTCGGCGACCGGCTCGGCTGGCGCAGCCATCGGTGCATCGTCCAGGGCCTCGCGCATGCCAGTGTCGGGGGCGTCGGCCTCGGGCGCATCGCTGACGGCGACAGCGCTCGCCGTGGTGGGGGTCTGCTCAGGCTCGCCCATGACGTCGGGGGCCAGCGTCGGCTCGGCTGCCACGGGTGCGACCCCGGAGGGAGAGGGAGCGGTATCGCCTGCCGGTGGTGCTGGGGCATCTCCCAGCGATGGCGCATGCGGAATGCGCTTCAGGGCCGAGGCCAGGGCAGCCGGGTCCTGGATGTCGTTGAGCTGTGCGAAGAAGGAGTTCATCTCGGCCTCGAAGGCCTCGACTCGCGCCTCGACGGCCGTCATGGCGCCCTCGCCGGCAGCCGTGTTGGCGGCGAGCTGCGCCTCGAGCGTCGCGTTCCGCGCCGAAACCTTGGCGACCGCCTCGTCGCGAATCCGCTGAATCTCGCCCTGCTCCCAGTCCGCGACGCTCTTCAGGTCGGTGTTTGCGAGCTCGTGGAGCTCCGCCGCTCGCTGCTCGGCCTCGGAGCGGATGCCCGCCGAGCGCTCGGCGACGCCTGCACGCAGCTGGGTCAGTGCGTCGTCGCGCGTCTGCTCTGCGATCTTGCGCATCGCTTCCGACAGGCTCTGCAGGAACGGCACCGCTGGTTGTCGGCCGGAGTCATTCATCGCTGCCGTTGAGTGTGCCACGACGGGAGCCGATTCACCATCCTGCGACCCGGGACCCATTCTGTTGACGGGCTCCCTGCTGGAGCGCACGTCTCCCTCCTCGGCCAGGTCGGCGAAGGCGGTCTCTTCGGCTGACATCTCGCTCACCGACCGGCGGCCTTTTCAGCTGCATTTGATGGGGAGACCAGCGCCGACCACCAGGAGCGACGCCGCGCGGGCGCCTCCGCCCCTTGCGGACGTGTCAGCAGCCGGGCAACGTTGTGCAGGTCAGTTGACATCTGCTCACGGGGGAACTTGAGGATGATAGGTTCCCCTTCGTTCGCCGCGGCGATCGCCTTGGGACCATTCGAGACAACCGTCGCACTGACGCGGGTGCCAAGGTTCTTGGCGATGTCGGCCAGGGCGATGCCGTGATTGGACCGGTTCACGATCACCTTGACCATGTCACCCAGCCCGACCTCGCGGGCAAGGCCCAGGAACTGGGAGGCGTTGCGCAACGGACCAACCTCCGGGGTAACCACCAGGAAGATCTCGCGTGAGGCGGCCAGCATGGCCATGGTGCGGTCGTCATAGCTGGGGTGGCAGTCGATGATCACCCAGCTGTGGTGCGTTCGCGCCCAGCGCACGGCGGAAACCAGCAGGTCAGTGCTGATCCGCTCGGATTCGCTCGGCTCGGTTCCCCAGGTCAGGACACGGACTCCACTCGGCTCGTGGGTGGTGACGGTCTGCTCGAAGGATTCGTTCGTCCACTCCTCCGGAGGTGAGTCGGCCAGGTGGGCCAATCCGCCGTGGTACGGAGCGTTGAGGACCGCCGTCACATTTCCAACACCGACATCGGCATCCATCAGGCAGACGCTATCGCCGGTCTGTTGCCGGATGGCGACCGCCAGGTTCACCGCGATCATCGTCTTTCCCACCCCGCCCTTGGGTGCAAAGAGGCTGACAACGGTTCCCTCGCCAATGCTCTCGATCTCCGCGCCATCGGCAGTAGTGGTGGGCAGCCCGCCCGGCACTTCGCGCCCGCTATGGATCAGCATCGCCTGGAGCCGATAGACGAGGGACTCCGGCGGAATCGGCTTGCGAGCATATTCGTCGCGGCTCGCGCCTGGGTTCGAGTCGACCGCCCAGTCCGGGATGTCGTTCGAGAAGAGGACGATGGTCGGGACGCGCTGCGTCGAGTGCAGGAAGGCGAAGAGCTCCTCGTCGCCCGGCTGGCCACGATCGCAGTCGATGACGGCGAGGTCGATCTGGCCGTCGCGAGAAAGCCAGCCGAGAGCCTCCTGGCGATCGGCAGCGATCGCCT
>JBKKBV010000088.1:0-16725 GCA_046713375.1 Candidatus Limnocylindria bacterium | reverse complement strand
AGGTCGACCTGCGGCGGGAGGGAGCCAGCGACGGCGAGAAGGCGCGGGCCTGGCGTGCCGCTCGCGATGCCCTCGCCACGATGCTGCAGCTCCTCCATCCGATCGTGCCGTTCGTGACCGAGGAGATCTGGTCGCGCCTGGTGGCATCCGATGCCGCCCCAACGGGCCAGTCGACGCTGCTGATTTCCGCCAGCTGGCCGCGAATCGGCGAGCGCGACGCGGAGGCGGAATCGCAGATGGCGGTGCTGATTGAGCTGATTCGAGGCGTCCGCAACCTCCGCACCGAGTCCGGCGCGCCCGCGTCTGCGCGGCTGCCGCTGACCGTTGTGGCGGCGGATGCGGCCACCCGCGATGGAATCGAGCGCGGGCTCGATTACCTGGCCGGGCTCGCGCGTGTTGGACCGATCGACCTGCGCGCGCCGGGTGATGATCGCGACCGGCCCGAGCTGGTCGCGTCCACCGCGGGAGCAGCGGCCTGGCTCGGTGGCGAGCCGTCGGAGGCGCCCGGCGCCCTTCCCCGCCACGCCGCCAACGAGGCGCAACTGCGCCGCGGGATCGAGCGGCTGCAGGTCCTGCTGGCCGGTGACTTCGCGAAGCGCGCCCCCGCCGACGTGGTCGAGCGCGAGCGGACGCGGCTCGCCGATCTGGAAGCCCAGCTGCGCCTGCTGACGGGTGGATGATGCGGCCAGGCGGAGTTCGCGGACTCCGCTGCTAGAATCGGTCGATGTCCTTCCTTCGCCGCCGCAACAAGGAGGTCGCGCCTCCACCTCCGCCGACGCCTTTTGTCGAGGAGATCACCGCCCAGGGGTACAGCCTGAAGCTGGCCTTCCTGGCGCGAAGCAGTGATGGCCTGCGCCTCCCGGCGGACCCCGCCATGAAGGCCATGCTGCCGGCCGTGGTCGAGCCGCTGGCGCTGGGGCCGGTCGAGGTATTAGAGCCCGTCAGCCATGAGCTGGCCGAAGCCGCCCCAAACATGGAGCGACTGACGGAGCTGCAGCAGTGGATCGCCGCGCGATCGACCGCCAGCCCGATCGCCCTGCACGCCCTGTACGTGCTCGAGTCGACCGACGCCGTCGATATGACGGTCGACAGCCTTGTCTGCGCCCTGCTGAATGGCGAGACCGACACGAGTGGCTATCCCGACTACACCGCCATCGTCGGCGGCCTGGCCAGCCACTGGGACGAGCTCTCCGGCGACCTCATCGTCCGAGCGGTGGTCGGCTGGGGTGGCAAGGGCCAGCGCGGTGACACTGAGCGCGTGGGCCGCCGCCTGCTCAGCTCGCTCTACCAGCAGGTACGAGCGACCGGCCACAGCCTTGGCGCCGCGACCGCCACGCGCGCCGCGACCGGTCCCGAGCACGGCGGCTCGGTGTGCTCGCACTGTGGGTTCGAGTCGGGGACCGACGCGTTCTATTGCCCCAAGTGCGGGATGCGCAAGGGTGGCCACGGGGCCTAGCCCTGGCTTGCCGTGCCAACGTACGACTACCAGTGCCGCAGCTGCGGCTTCATCGGCGAGGTGGTCCACTCGATGTTCGAGGATGGACCGACCAGCTGCGAGCGGTGCGGCGGCGAGCTCCGGCGGGTCTTCCATCCGACCGGGATCATCTTCAAGGGAGGCGGCTTCTACAAGACCGATTCGCGCTCGCCGTCGTCGGGCAGCGTCGCAGGTTCGAGCAATGGGACCTCAGCCGGATCGGCGGATGGGAGCGCTCCAGCCACCCCGTCCTCGGCGACGGGGTCCGGCGACAAAGGCTCGGCGCCGAAGTCGTCCGGCGGTGGCGCCGGCAAGGGCGAGAGCGGGAGCGGGAGCGGTAGCGGGAGCGGGAGCGGCTAGGCCGACTGGGATTGGGAGTGGCCGCAGCGGCGGCAGAAGCGCGCCGTGGCCGACAGCGACAGCTCGCACTCGGCACAGCTCCGCACGCCAACGGCGGTGATCGCGCCGACCACCTCGCGTGCCGAGGCGTCCCAGAACGCGCCGCCGGCGAGGGCGGCGACCGGCGTGAGGGGGGCTCCGCTGGATCGGTACGGGAGTACTCGCCGCTCCGGACCGACCGGCCCCTGGCCCGCATCGCCCAGTCCCAGCTCGTCGAGCTGCTGGCGCCGGGCGGCTAGCGCCTCGTCATCGGCGGCGACAGCGGCGGCATCGCGTGGCTTGATCGTTGGCCGCGGCAGATGGACGAAGGTCTCGCCGATCGGTCGCAGCGGCCTGATCGGTGTCGGTTCCGGCTGGGCTGCCTGTGGCTCGGGCTCAGGCTCGACGATCGGCTCCGGCTCGACGATCGGCTCCGGCTCGACGACGGGCTCTGCCTCGGCCTCGACGACAAGCTCCTGCTCGATAACAGGCTCTGCCTCGGCCTGGACGATCGGCTCCGGCTGGATGGCGGTCGGTCCGCGGAAGTCGACGTTCGTGAGCTGAGGCGGCGGGGTCAGGTCGCTGGCCGGCCATGCGGTCGCTGCCTGCAGATCGCCATTGTCCGGCCCGATCCAGTGCGCGGCTGTGTGGAGCTCGGACAGGGGCTGGCAGCTCTGGCAGCGCCCGGCGTCACCGTTCCAGCAGTTGGTGCAGGTGTACTGGCGGCAGTCGATGCAGAAGTTGAACGACGTATGGAAGGCGTCGAGCTGCCTGGAGGCCATCTGCTCCGCCTGCGAGCGAATGCCGTCATTGACCGAGTCGGACAGCGAGTCCTGGCTCATGATGTAGTTCTTGAGCCCGGAGATCACCCCGCGCGTCTTGCGGATGGGCGTGAGCTTCTCGGGCGCGGCGAACTCGTAGCGAGTTCCGCACCGCTCGCAGAATGATTCGGTCAGCGTGTCGAGCATCGTTGTCAGGTCAGCACCCGGTTCCAGGAACGTGTACAGGGTCCCGAGTATACCGAGAGCAGGTCGCGCGTCCCCATGGGCGCATTGGTACCTTGGGACATGCCCGTTGGTACCCCGCTGGTCCACCGGTGCCACACGCCGGAGCCGATGCCGGCCCGTGCTAGGATCGGCCGATGGGCATCATCGCGCGGCTTGAGTCGATCCTCGAGCGGTTCTTCGAGGCGCCGGCGGGACGCCTGGGCGCGACCCTTCAGCCGGTGGCGCTGACGAAGCGCATCGAGCGGGCGATGGACAGCGGCAAGGCGTTCGGCGCGGCCGGGATCATCGTTCCGAACCGCTACGACCTGCACCTGCACCCGTCCGACTTCGCGGCGTTCGAGCCCTATCGCGGCTCCCTTGAGGACGATCTTGCTCATGGCGCCGCGTCGCGGGCTCGCCGCGAGCACTACCACCTCGTTGCGCGGCCCAGCGTCACCCTCGTAGCCGATCCCGCCGTGCCGCGCGGCGATGTGCGGGTTGCCGCCAACGTGGTGGATGTTGCGGCTGAGGCAATCCCAGAGCCGATGCCGGCTCAGCCATCCGATCACACCATGGTGCTGGCTCGCCCCGGCAGCGCGCCGGCGACACCCGATTCGGCGTCGCGCGCCTATCTGCTGGTGCACACCAATGGCGCCCCGCGGGTCCGTTTCGACCTTGGCGGAGCGTTGATCAGCATCGGCCGCGCCAGCGACAACGACGTGATCGTCGACGATCCAGAGGTCAGCCGTCACCACTGCCAGCTCAAGCTGCAGCACGGCGCCTACAGCCTGGCTGACCTCGGCAGCCGCAATGGCTCATGGATCAACGGCCAGCCGGTCAGCGAGGTGGCACTGGGGCCGGGCGACGTGGTCCAGATCGGCAGCACCGAGATCGAATTCCAGGTCGGTTGATGACCGGTGAGGTCCTCCGGATCCTGCTCCTGGTCCTGCAGCTCGGCTTCCTCGCCCTCCTCTACCTGATCCTCATCGGCTTCTCACGCGCGCTGCTGCGTGACCTGCGCAGCGCCGAGATGACGCAGATGGCGAGCCAATCGGGGATCGGGAAGCTGTCCGTGGTGGAGTCGCCGGCGGACGAGCCGGCGCTCGGCAGCGCGATCGCCCTCGGACCCATCAACTCCATCGGCCGCAACGTCAACAGCACCATCTTCGTGGATGACGACTTCGTGAGCGGCACGCACGCGATGCTCACCTTTCGGGGGCGAAGCTGGTTCATCGAGGACCAGGGGAGCACCAACGGCACGTACGTCAACGGTCATCGCATCGATCGCCCGGTGGCGCTCTCGTTCGGCGACGAGCTGACGATCGGCCGCGTCCGGATGCGCCTGGAGCGCTGATGCACGCCGTCTCGCGCCCCCTGGAGCTGCGTCTTCTTCTGCCGCTCGCCATCCTGGTCCCGCTCGGCTTCGCCGTCACCCACATCGCCCAGACCGGCGCGCTCGACCCCGGCCCGATGGGGGTGGCGGTCGGCTACGTCGGCCTCATGTTCGGCGCTCACCTGGCGCTGCGCCTGCTCGGCAACCGTGGTGACCAGATCCTGCTGCCATGCGTCGCCACGATCGGTGCGATCGGGATCGTCATGCTGAATCGACTTCCACAGCAGCTGCTCGGGACCGATGCCTTCGGCGTCCAGTTCGGGATGGCCACCACCCAGCTTCTGTGGTTCGCGGTCGGCGTCACGGCGATGGTGGTGCTGGCTGGCCGATTCCGGGACGATGGCGTGCTGCGGCACTACAAGTACACCTGGGCGCTGGCGGGAACCCTGCTGCTGGTGATCACCTTCCTGTTCGGGCGCGAGGTGAATGGCGCCCGCCTGTGGATCTTCCTGGGACCGATCGGCTTCCAGCCCGGAGAGGCGATCAAGGTCGTGCTCGTCATCTTCATCGCCGCCTATCTCGCCGAGAAGCGCACGCTGCTGGCGGGTGCCAGCGCCCGCATCGGTCCGATCCGGATCCCGCCACTCCCCTACCTGTTGCCGATGATCGCGATCTTCGTGATCGTGATGCTCGTCGTCGTCGTCAGCCGTGACCTCGGCACGGCGCTCCTGTTCATGGGGATCTTCCTGACGATGCTCTTCGTGGCGACCGGACGGCGCAGCTACGTCCTGCTCGGGATCCTGCTCTTCCTCGCCGGCTCGTTCGTGGCCTACAATCTGTTCGGCCACGTCCGGATTCGGGTCGACAACTGGATCGACCCATTCGTCGACCCCAGCGATCGGGGATACCAGACGGTGCAGGCGCTGTACGCCTTCGGTCGCGGCGGCCTCTTTGGCGAGGGGCTGGGACAGGGGCTGCCGACCATCTCCGGGCGGCTCCCGATCCCGGCACTGCCCACCGACTTCATCTTTGCCGCCGTCGCCGAAGAGCTGGGCCTGATCGGCGCCTTCGCCCTGCTGGCACTGGTGCTGTGCCTGGTCTTCCGGGGCCTCCGCACCGCCATGCTCGCCCGCGACGACTTCAGCGCCATGCTGGCCGTGGGGCTGACCGTGAGCCTGGGCCTGCAGACCCTCATCATCGCCGCCGGCAACGTGAAGCTCGTGCCGCTGACCGGGATCACCTTCCCGTTCGTCAGTTACGGCGGCTCGAGCCTGCTCGCCTGCTTCGTGGTGGTGGGGCTGCTGCTTGCGATCAGCCATCGGTCGGTGGTCGATGCGCAGATCGAGGGTCGCGGGCCGTGATCGCCACCAACATCCGTCGTCTATCGGTCTACCTCGTATTCGCCTTTGCCAGCGTCTCCGGCGCACTCGTGTGGTGGCAGGTACTGGACGCCCAGACACTCGCCACCCGACAGGACAACCCCCAGGTCATCGCCACCCGGCGCAGCCTGCTCCGGGGCTCGATCTTCGATTCGCAGGGACGCCTGCTGGCAGCGAGCGTGGTGACCGATGGGATCAGCCGGCGCACGTACACCGATCCGGCGTTCACGCACATCCTGGGCTACGCCAGCCTGCGCTTTGGCGCAACCGGGGTTGAGCGGGCCTGGGACGACCTCCTCACCGGCCGCGCCGACCCGAACCCTCTGCGCGACCTGCTGAACGACATCCTCGACCGCAAGCCGGATCCGAGCGACCTAACCTTGACCATCGATCAGCGCCTGCAGGACTTTGCCGCGGCGCAGCTCGGTGCCAACCGGGGCGCGGTGGTGGCGCTGGACCCACGGACCGGCGCGATCCTGGCCATGGTCTCCACGCCGTCATACGACGCCACCGGCTTTTCCGGCGACCCGGCCACGGCCCAGCCTGCCTTCGACGCCGTGGCGACGGCAGCCGACAACCCGTTCCTGGACAGAAGCCGCCAGGGCCACTACACGCCTGGCTCGGTCATGAAGGTGCTGACTGCCGCCGCCGCGCTCGACGCCGGCGCGATCACGCCGCAGACCACCTTCCCCGACCAGCCGCAACAAGAGGTGGATGGTTTCGTGGTCAGCGGCTTCACAATTCGCGAGCACGATCTCAACCAGACGGCGCCGGCCCTCTGGGACCTGTCCCCGGCAATGCAGGTTTCGAGCAACATCTACTTCGCGCACGTCGGCCTGGAGCTTGGGGCGGAGCGCTACCTCGACTATGCGCGGCGCTTCGGCTTCTGCCAGGGCCTGCGCGTCGGCTCCGACCCCCGCGGCCTTCCGGTCGATCCGTCCTATGTCTCCGCCCCGGCCGAGGAGGGCTGCGCCCCCTTCCAGGACCTCGTCGAGCTGGCGAGTGCTGCCTTCGGGCAGGCCGCCGTCTCGGTCACGCCGCTGCAGATGGCACTTCTGGCGGCGACCATCGCGAACGACGGCGTCGTCCCTCAGCCCTTCGTGGTCCGCGACCTGCGCAGCCACGCGGCGGCGCCGGCCGGCGGGCCAACCGAGAACGTGCTCGAGACCTACGACGCCGGGCGTGGCGATCGGGCGATCTCGTCGGAGGTGGCCGCGCAGGTGCGCCGGGCGATGATCGACGCGGTCTCAGGCCCGATCGGACGTCTGTATGCCGGGGCCGGGGATGTCACGCGCTATGGCATCTCCGGGGTCCAGACCGCCGGCAAGACGGGGACCGCGGAGCGCGGTCCGGGGCTCAGGCCGCACTCGTGGTACATCGGCTTCGCTCCGGCCCAGGAAGGCGCTTCCCCCTCGATCGCGATCGCGGTCATCGTCGAGGGCGGCGGCAGCGGCTCGGTGAGCGCGGCCCCGCTCGGCGGCGCCGTGATGGCCGAGTGGCTGAAGCTGACCGGCGCCGGCAGCTGAACGCCAGGGGCGTGCTGCACCGGCTGACGGCGCGCTGGGGTATGGTTCGGCGCGGGCGGACACGCCCACGGCCCGAATGGAAGGGGAGTCTCCCGCGGTGAAGAGTGTCAGGGAGTCCGCCGAGCGCGTCGTCGCCAACGTCGAGCGCGTCATCGTCGGCAAGCACATTGAAGTGCGGATGGCGCTGGTGGCGCTGCTGTGCGAGGGGCACATCCTGATCGAGGACGTGCCCGGGGTCGGCAAGACGATGCTGGCCAAGGCGCTCAGCCGCAGTATCGGCTGCACCTTCCGGCGCATCCAGTTCACACCGGACCTGCTGCCCTCGGACGTCACCGGCCTTTCCATTTTCAACCAGAAGACCCAGGAGTTCGAGTTCCGACCGGGACCGATCATGGCCCAGGTGGTCCTCGCCGATGAGATCAATCGGGCCACGCCGAAGACGCAGAGCGCGCTGCTCGAATGCATGGAGGAGCGCCAGGCGACGATCGACGGGGTGAGCCACATGATGCCGTCCCCGTTCCTGGTGATCGCCACCCAGAACCCGATCGAATATGAGGGCACCTTCGCATTGCCGGAGGCCCAGCTCGATCGCTTCATGCTTCGCCTGCGACTCGGATACCCGAAGGCGATGGAGGAGATCATCATCCTGGACGAGCAGAAGCGAAGGCATCCGATCGACCAGCTGCAGCAGGTGCTGGACCTCGACGAGCTGCGGGAGATGCAGGCCGCAGTCAAGGAGATCTACGTCGACCAGGCCGTGGCCGAGTACATCGTGCGGCTGACCGGCGCCACGCGGGAGCACGCCGATGTCTACCTGGGGGCGTCGCCGCGCGGCTCGATCAACCTGTATCGAGCGGGCCAGGCGCTGGCATCCCTCGACGGGCGCGACTACGTGATCCCCGACGACGTCAAGCAGCTGGCCGTGGCTGTCCTCGGCCATCGGCTGATCGTCAAGAGCCAGGCATCGCTGCGCGAGGTCGACCCTGACGGGATCGTGCGCGAGATCCTGGGCCAGGTCCCGATCGCGGAGAGCAGCGCCAGCGCGACCGCAGGCACTCGCTAGGCGCCCGGCATGGGCCTGTCACGGCAGCTCCGGGTCGTCTTCTTCGGCACCGCACTGGTCGTTGCGGCCTTCAGCACCGGGATCAACTTCCTCTTCTTCCTGGTCTACCTGCTGGCGACGCTCCTGCTCGCCTCGCGCTGGTATGCGCGGCGCGGCCTGCGCGGGTTGCGCGCCGGCTACCACGTCCTCAATCCGCGGAGCCAGGTAGGTGACACGCTCGAGGCGGTCTATCGGGTCGACAACGACAGCCGCTGGAGCAAGCCGTGGGTGGAGGTCGCCAACGAATCGACCCTCCCGGCGCCGCTGCCGGGCCGCGTGGTGGGGGTGAAGGCCGGGGGAAGCCGCCAATGGCTGTCGAAGGTCGTCCTCCTGCGCCGAGGCAGCTACCGGCTCGGCGCCCTCCGGGTGCGGACCGGTGATCCGTTCGGGCTCTTCTCCAGCGAGATGGTGGTCGGGCGGCCGACCTGGATCGTGGTATTCCCGCAGGTCCATCCGCTGCCGCACTGGCGCCTGCCCCCGTCGCCGGTGGACGGGTCCACGCCGTCGCGTCGCCGGTACGAGGCAGCGACACCATTGGTCAGCACGGTGCGTCCTTACGTGTATGGCGACGCAATCAATCGGATCCACTGGCTCAGCTCCGTGCGCCATGGCGAGCTGATCGTGAAGGAGTTCGATCTTGAGCAGGCGGCCGACCTGTGGCTGCTCCTCGACCTGCAGCGTGCCGCGCACGCCGGATCCACTGAGTCGTCGTCGGTCGAGACCGCGGTCAGCGCCGCCGCCTCGATCGCGGTCCGCACCCTGGGCGAGAACCGGGCGGTGGGGATCACCGTCAGCTCGCGGCGGCAGCAGCACCTGACGCCGGATCGCGGAACGCGCGTGGAGCAGAAGATCCTGAACCTGCTGGCCAACGTCCAGGCGGATGGGTCGCAGCCGCTCGCCGAGGTGGTCGTCTCCACGCTTCCGCAGCTGCGGCGTGGCATGACCCTGTGCATCGTCACCGGCTCCACGGATCGTGAGTGGGTGCGTGCCCTGGCTTCCCTGCGACGGCGGGGGATCGGCACCATCGTCGTCCTCCTCGATCGCTTCAGCTTCGCGGGCCGGGATGACGACGAGGGTCGCGCCGAGCTGGCTGCGGTGCGGCACGCGCTGGCCGAGTACGACATCGGACACCACCTCCTCCGGGCGGGAGACGACCTCTCCAGCGTCCTCGGGCGCAGGGCGATCGGCGCCCGCGCACCGGCCATCCGGGAGCGCACCCGTGCCTGAGTGGGTGAGTCGCTTCCTCCGGCCGCGCGAGGGGTGGAGCAGCCTCGCGCTGCTGCTGGTCATGCTGCTCACCCTGGTGTGGTCCCTGCAGCGGGCGGAGTGGGTCAACCACATGGACTACCTCCTGCCCGTCGCGGTCGTCGCCGCGCTGGCCGGGGCCGTGATCGGGCTGACGCGCCTGAGCGTCCTGTTCACGTTGCCGGCGGGCGCCATCGCGGGTGCGGGATTCGTGCTCTGGACCATCGGCGCCGAATACTTCCCGGAGCTGGACCAGGCGGGACGGCTGATCCTCCTGCGCGGGGACGCGCTGGACTGGACCCGGATCGTGGTCGATGGCGGCTTCGCGCCACAGCTGTCGCCCTACGCAATTGGCCTGGGGATGCTGATGTGGGTCACCGCCTTCATCGCCTCATACGCGCTGTACCGCCACCATCGGGTCCTCGACAGCATCCTGCTGGTTGGCGTGGCGCTGATCGCGAACATGTCGGCAACCTTCACGGACCTCTTCCTGTATCTCGTTCTCTTCTCGCTGGCGGCGCTGCTGCTCTGGCTGCGCATTGCGCTGGTCAACCGCGAGGAGAACTGGCGCATTCGTCGGGTGAAGGAGAACCTGGATGTCCCCGGACAGATCATGCGGAGCGGCGTCACGTTCATCGCCGGCAGCATCGCCCTGGCCTGGATCCTGACAACGGTCGCCGTGGCGGCGCCGCTGACCAGCGTCTGGAGCAACCTCGACCTCCTGTGGTCGGATGTTCGCAACCAGTTCGAGGGGGCGTTCGGCGGTCTGGCCGGCACCGATTCGCGGATCCAGGGCACTTCGTTCGGCTCCTCGCTGCGGGTTCGCGGCAGCTGGACCAGCCGAGACAATCCGGTCATGACCGTGGGCTCGCAGCGCCCGTACTACATGCGCACCATCACCTATGACCTCTACACCGGGGACGGATGGGGGAGCTCCGAGGGTGCGAATCGGCGCGTCGCGGCCGGTGACCGCATCTTCCCGGGCGAAACGCCGGAGCGTCCGCTGGCGCCCACCGCCATCGCGATCGAGACGGTCACGGTCGAGGTGCAGGGCAACGTCGGGCGCAACGTCTTCACGCCCGGCTACCCCACCGTCGCATTCGCGCCGCTGATCGTTCATGAGCCGCGGGGCCTGCCGCTGCTCGGTGCACTGCAGTCCGGCGTGGTCCTCGAGGAGGGGAAGGGGTACCAGATCACGGCGGCGATCTCGACCGCCACCGAGGCTCAGCTGGCGGGTGCCGGCACGGCCTACCCGGCCGCGGTCCTGGCGACATATATGAGCACCGCCGGTGTTACGCAGCGGACGGAAGCCGAGGCGCGCCGCGTGGTCGTCGCGGCCGGCGCCACCGACCCCTATCACATGGCGCGGGCCCTGGCCGACTACCTGCGCACCGATCCCCGGTTCACCTACAAGACCGTGGCGACACTGCCATCGGATCCAGATCGTGACATCGTCGACTTCTTCCTGTTCGACCCGACCGGACAGGTCGGCTACTGCGAATACTTCGCCACCACCATGGCGGTCATGGCGCGGACCCTCGGATTGCCGGCCCGGGTGGCCGTCGGCTACGCGCCGGGAGAGCGGATCGGGGCGGGGATCTACCAGGTCCGCGAAAAGAATGCCCACGCCTGGGCAGAGGTCTTCTTCCCGGGCTATGGGTGGCAGATCTTCGAAGCGACCAAGTCGATCGCACCCGTCGCCCGCGTCGCCGGTTCTGGGACGGTGCCGCCGCTCATCCTGCCCAATGGCCAGCTCGCCCCTGGAAACCGGATCCCGCCCGAGGAGCAGGACCCGAGCACGATTTCCGGCCTCCAGTCATTCGAGCCCGTTCCTGGTGGAATCAGGCCGGGCGGGGAGCGGCCCACCGATGAGACACGCATCAACAACGCGTGGCTGTTCGCGGTGCTGCTGTTGCTGCTCCTGGCTGCCGCCGCGTGGAGGATGGTGCGCGGCCGGCATCGGTTCCGCTTCCTGGCCCCGGGGGACCGACAGTGGCAGCGCCTCGCCTACGCGGCAGACCGCGCCGGGGTCGCCCAGCGACCATCGGAGACGGTCTACGAATATGCCGACTGGCTCGAGGAGCAGATCCCGCAGCGCAAGGTCGAGATCCATGACATTGCCGACGGCAAGGTCTGGCAGAGCTACTCGGGTCGCTCGATGGCATCGGAGGTGATCGCACGCCTCGAGCGAGCGTGGAGCCGGCTGCAGCTGCCGCTCATGTGGCTCGCGCTGCGAAAGCGCATCCGCTCGCTCCTCAACAGCGGCGGCTAGCCTCAGCCGACGGGGGCCGGCTGCCTCGCCTCGTAGGCCTCTCGCATGGCTCGCACCGCCGCGGGCGCGTCCGTCTCGCGACCGTGCTCGCCGAGCGTCTCGCCCATGATGCGGACCGCCTCGATCATCTCGTCGATGCCTACCCCGCCCATGTGCCCGAATCGCAGGATGCGTCCCGCCCATGCCCCCTGGCCGCCGGCCACGATCAGCCCCTTGGCCCGCATGGCCGCATTGAACGGACCCCATTCAAGGCCATCCGGCAGCCAGGCCGCGGTGACGGTGTTGGACCGATCCTTCGGGGCCGCCACCAGTTGCAGGCCGAGCGTTCCGATGCCCGCCTGGACGGCTGCGGCGATCGCCGCATGCCTGGCCCAGGTCTGCTCCCGTCCCTCCTCGAGCAGGCGTCGAACGCCCACCCGCAGGCCGAACAGGACGCTTACGGCGGGGGTCCACGGGGTCTGGCCCTTCTCGGCCCATTTCCGCGCCTCCGCCAGGTCCCAGTAGGCGCGCGGCATGCGAGCCGACTCGTTGGCGCTCCAGGCCCGCTCACCGAGCGCGGCGATCGCGATCCCCGGCGAGCCCATCCAGGCCTTCTGGCTGGCGCTCACCACCAGGTCGATCCCCCACGCATCCATCTCGAACGGCATCGCCCCCAAACCGCTGATGCCGTCGACCAGCAGCAGGGGATCGCCGGGGGCGTTGCGGACGACATCGGCCAGCTCGTGGAGCGGGTTGGTCACGCCGGTCGAGGTCTCGTTGTGGGTGAGCAGGACGGCGTGATACGCGGGATTCGCCGCGAGGTCCTCGGCGAGGGCGCCGGGGTCCGCAGCCTCGCCCCATGGGACCTCGAAGCGCTCGACCTGGGCGCCAAAGGCGGACGCGATCTTGGCAAATCGGTCACCGAATGAGCCGATGGTCACGGCAAGCACCCGGTCACCCGGTGAGAGGGTGTTGACGACGGCCGCCTCGAGCGCCCCCGAGCCGGAGCCGGTCAGCAGCAGCACGTCCCCGCGCGTGCCGATCAGCTCCGCCAGCCCTTCAATGATCTCGCGCTGCAGTTCGCCGAACTCGCTGCCGCGGTGATCGATCATCGGCGCCGCCTGGGCCTCGCGCACCTCGGCGGGGAGTGGGGTCGGTCCGGGGACTCGCAGGTTCTGGTCCATGGCGGGCATCATAATCGGCCGATGGAACGGACCGATGCCGCGTAAGCCGCCCGCCGTCGTGACCGAGCCGCTCTTCGCCGAAGGCGGGGAGCGCGACGCGCCACTGGCCGCCCGGATGCGGCCGCGTACGCTCGACGAGTTCGTCGGGCAGGAGTCCCTGGTCGGGCCCGAGGGCGCGCTGTCCAAGGTGGTGCAACCGGGATATGCGCCGAGCATGGTGCTGTGGGGGCCGCCCGGCTCTGGCAAGACCACACTCGCCCGGCTACTGGCCGACCGATCCGGCGGGACCTGGCGCCAGATCTCGGCCGTGACCAGCGGCGTGGCCGACATCCGATCCCTCGTCGCGGACGCCAAGGCCCTGCGCCAGGCCGGCGGCCGGACGGTCGTCTTCATCGACGAGCTGCATCGGTTCAACAAGAGCCAGCAGGACGCTCTCCTGCCGCACGTGGAGGACGGCACCATCGTGCTGATCGGGGCGACTACCGAGAACCCGTACTACGAGATCAACTCGCCTCTCCTGTCGCGACTGCGGGTCTACCGCCTCGAGCCACTGGGACCGGACGAGGTGCGGGAGATCGTGGTGCGGGCCGTCGCCGACGAGCGGGGCCTCGCGGGCCGGGTGAAGCTCGGCGACGACGCGATGACGGCCCTTCTCGAGCTGTCCAGCGGCGACGCGCGCCAGGCGCTGAACATCCTGGAGGCCGCGGCTTCAGTCGCCGCCGAGGGTGACCTCCTCGCCCCGGAGGCCGTTGGGGAGGCGGCACAGCAGCGGCTGCTCGCGTACGACCGGGTGGGGGACCAGCACTACGAGGCGGCATCGGCCTTCATCAAGTCGATGCGCGGCAACGACCCGGACGCGGCCCTTTACTGGTGCGCCAGCATGATCGCGGCTGGGGAGGACCCGACCTTCATCGCGCGGCGGATCGTGATCGCCGCCAGCGAGGACGTGGGCAATGCCGATCCGCGCGCACTCCAGATCGCGGTGGCAGCCATGCAGGCAACCGAGATGATCGGTCTGCCGGAGGCGCAGTACACTCTCGCCCAGGCTGCCGCGTACGTGGCATCTGCGCCGAAGTCGAACCGGGCTGGGGCTGCCTACTTCGCGGCGCTCGCCGAAGTGGAGGAGAAGGGGCGCCTGCCGGTCCCGCTGCACCTGCGGCCGTCTGCTCATCGCCGGCTGGCGAAGGAGCATGGCTACGGGAAGGGGTATCGCTACCCGCACGACTTCGAGGACGCCGATGTCGAGCAGCAGTACCTGCCCGACGCGCTGGCGGGTCGCGTCTTCTACGAGCCGAGCGACCAGGGGATGGAGATCCAGATCGGGGAGCGAATGCAACGGCTGCGCCGGCAACGCCTGGAGGCCCGCCGGAAGCCCTCCCGCTAGCCGCCCTTCATCCAGCGGAGCACGCGCTGCGCACGCAGCGTGACCCATCGGCTGGGCCTGCCGAGCTCCTCCATGGGGATCACGAGATTGTCCTCGTGCACATGTTCGAGCGGCCAGCGGCCATCGGCGTCGCGCTTCGACTCCACCAGGGCGATCGCGTCGGTCATCCGCTGGTCGGGAACGACGCCGCCGGCCCTCAGATGGTCGAGCGCCCGCTGGACGTCGTAGTGGTAGCAAGTCGGAAAGCCGAACTGGGCGAAGGCCGGGTCGATGACCTCGCCCGTCGAAAGCCGGTGAAAGAGCCGCCGCTCCAGCAGGTACTCCTGCCCGTGCCGGAGCGCCGCCCGCACGTCGGACCGGCCACCGGTGGCGTGCTCCTGCTCGAGCAGTCCTTCCAGGACGCACATCGTGGTGTGGAACGAGCCGCGGGTGGATCCGTTCTCTGCCTCGCAGTTCCACCCTCCATCCTCCATCTGCTCGCCCAGGAGCCGGTCGACGAGCCCGCCGACGGCCTGACCGAAGTAGGCGCCGATGGCCACCACCCGGCCGTTGATGCACGGCTCGACCTCGCCCTCGAAGAAGGGCTTGTCCCCCCACCAGTGCCAGGTGAGGTTGTCCCGGACCAGCCCGACCGCGCGACGAGCCTCGTCGCTGGCAGGATCCAGCCCCAGGTCCCGGAGCAGCGACAGGTGCAGGAAGCAGCTCCATTCCGGGTCCGTGTCCGCGCGTGCCCAGCGGCCGTCGGCCTCCTGGAGCGAGAGGAGGTGGGCGCCCCATCCCTCCGTGGCAACGAGCGCCCGCTCGGCGGCCAGCTCGTCGGCCGGCGCACCGGTGAGGTCACGCATCACCTGCCAGCGGATGGATGGGTCCGAGTCCATCAGCCAATCGATCACGTTCATCTACCCATGATGCCTTGGGTTGGTGCCAGGATTTGACAGGTTTGGGTCGATGATGGCTGCGCGGCTGTCCCGAGACATGCGGAGGATCCGGACGCGGGGAGCAGCATGCCAGTCCAGACTGGATGGATGACGCGGACATCCTGAAGGAGACTGCATGACCGACCAGATCAGCCCGAGCGAATTTCAGGAGGCCGAGGGCGTCGAGGACTGGCACGTCCTCGGTGATGGCGCCTGCGTCCATTTCCGGACCGGGTCGTTCGCGGCGAGCGTGAGGCTTGTCCAGGCGATCGGCGAGATCGCCGGCGTGGACGATCACCCGCCCGCCGTGGATGTGCGGGAGAGCGGCGTGACCATCCGGCTCGTGACTGTCGCGTCCGACTACATGGGGATGACGGAGCGCGACGTGCAGGTCGCCAGCCAGATCTCCGCCGTGGCGCGGGACCTTGACCTGTCTGCCGACCCGTCCGCCGTCCAGTCTTTCCTCGTCATCCCGGGCGCCCCGGCCATCGCCCAGGTGATGCCGTTCTGGCGGGCCGTGCTCGGGTACGAGCCTCGTCCCGACAGCCCGGACGAGGACCTCGTCGATCCGCAGGATCGTGGGCCGGCATTCTGGTTCGAGCAGATGGAGGAGCCGCGCCCGGACGGCGGGGGCGCGATCCATGTCGCGATCTGGATGCCCCACGGGCAGGCTGAGGCTCGCGTCGCAGCGGCCCTTGCCGCCGGCGGCCACATGGTGCGCGACGAGTTTGCGCCCTCGTGGTGGACGCTGGCCGACGCCGCGGGCAACGAGGCTGATATCGCGACCGTGAAGGGCCGCGACTAGTTCGGGCCGATCCCCAGCACGCTGAAGGCGACGACCGCGGCCCCCAGCAGGACGGCCATCACCACCACCAGGACCGCGATGTTGCGGAGGTCGCGGCGGACGTAGTGGTACTCATCGGCGGCACGCTCCGAGAGGCGCGAGGGACCCGACACTGCGAAGCGCGGATCGGCGCGGCCCGGGCGCGGTGACGGCGCGGCCGCCGTTGCGGCCGACTCGCTGCGACGGTCCGCGGCGGCCTCGATGACCTCCGAAACGGTGCCTGCTGTCGATGCTGCGGGTGCCTGGGGGCGCTGCAGTGTCCTGCGCTGCGCCTTCCTCTGACGGTCGCGGCGATTGGCCGCCTTGCCGCCTCGTCGAGCCATCGATCCTCCGTTCTCGGGTGCCGATCGAGCCGGATCGGGGCGGTATGATACAGCGCCCGTGCCCGACCTGAACCGCACCCTCCTGGACAACCTGGCGCTCATCCTTGGCGTCATGGGGTTCCTCGTCATCGGTCTCATGGTCGTTGCGATCGTGCACACCAGGCGCATCCGGCGGGCCACAAATTCGTACCGGTCGCTCGTCAGCGACAGCCAGGGCGGGTCGCTCCAGCAGCTGCTCGACAGCCATCTCGGCAAGGTCATCGAGGTCGGGACCAAGATGGAGGAGCTTTCGGATCTGTATCAGACTCTCGATGTCCGATCGAAGGGGAGCCTGCAGCATGTCGGGATCGTGCGCTTCAACCCGTTCGAGGACACCGGCTCCGATCAGAGCTTCGCGAT
>JBKKBV010000087.1:0-19689 GCA_046713375.1 Candidatus Limnocylindria bacterium | reverse complement strand
AGGCGCGGGTTGCCTTGAAGGTCGGCGGGCGGATCGAGCAGCGGGCGCTGCTGACCGCCCTCGTCGCCGGCGGCTACGAGGCGGCGGTCGAGGTCAGCGGGGTGGGGGAATTCGCCAACCGTGGCGGAATCATCGACCTCTGGCCGCCGGGGGCCGCCGATCCCCTGCGGCTCGAGCTGTTCGGCGACGAGGTCGAATCCATTCGTGCGTTCGACCCGATGACCCAGGGCAGCCGGCGCCGCGTCGAGCGCGCCGTGCTCCTGCCGGCCAGCGAATTCCTCCCGCCCGATGGCTGGCAGGCCCTTGCCGGGCGCGCGCCGGCCCTTTCCTCGGAGGCTCTGCAGGCTGACCTGGCGCGACTCGAGCAGGGCGACCTGGCCGAGGCGGCGGAGACATGGGCGGCCCTCCTCACCGCCGGCCCGGCGACCGAGCACATCCCGGCGAGCGCACACGTCGTCCTGACCGACCCGGCCGAGCTGCGTGCCATCGCGGCCGACCTGGACGCGCAGGCCACCGAGCGACGCGCCGGCCTGATTGCCTCTGGCGAGCTCCCCGACGCCTGGCCGCTGCCGTACGACGCGGCGGCTGCCCTCGCAGGGCTCAGAACGCGCGCGGCCGAGGTGGTCGACGAGGGCGGCGCCGATGCCGGCTACGGGACGGCGCCATCGCTACCGGGGCGCGCCGACAGGGTCGGCTCGTGGCTGGCCGAGCTTGCGTCCGGAAAGCGACTGGTGGTGACGACCGACCAGGCCAGCCGCGTCGGCGAGCTGCTCGAGGAGGAGGAACGGGCGGTGGCGCCGATTGCCGAGCTGCACGAGGCTCCGCCGCCAGGCGGCATCGGGCTCGTCCATGGCTCGCTCTCAGGCGGGTTCAGCCACGGGCCGTCGGGATTGCAGGTGCTCACCGACCGCGAGCTGTTCGGGGCCACCCGCGTCCGACGCTTGACGCCCTCGAAGCGCTCCATGACGCGCGACCTGATCGGGAAGCTGGCAGTCGGCGACGCATTGGTGCACATCGATCACGGCATCGCGCGCTACGCGGGCATGACGCAGCGCGAGTACGGCGGCGCGACCAAGGAGTATCTCCAGCTCGACTTCGCCGGCGACGACAAGATCTTCCTGCCGGCCGACCAGATCGGGCGCATCACGCGTTACAGCGGCGGCCCGGCGCCGACTCTCTCCCGCCTGGGCGGGACCGACTGGGAGCGCACCAAGGGACGCGTGCGACGCGCCGTGGCAGAGCTGGCGGAAGATCTGCTGGCGATCTACGCGGCGCGGGCGTCGGCCCCGGGGTTCAGCTTCTCGCCGGACACGACATGGCAACGCGAGCTGGAGGAGGCCTTCCCGTACACCGAGACCCGCGACCAGGAACGAACGATCCAGGAGGTCAAGGCCGACATGCTCCGCCGCCGGCCGATGGATCGGCTGGTGTGCGGCGACGTGGGCTACGGCAAGACCGAGGTGGCGCTGCGCGCCGCCTTCAAAGCGGTCCAGGACGGCAAGCAGGTTGCGGTGCTGGTGCCGACCACGGTGCTGGCGCAGCAGCACCTGGGCACCTTCCGGCGCCGGCTTGCGCCCTTCCCGGTGCGTGTCGAGATGCTGAGCCGCTTCGTCGGCAAGGCCGAGCAGGGACGGATCGTGGAGGCCACTGCCGGGGGAGAGGTCGACATCCTGATCGGGACGCATCGGATCCTGTCGAAGGACATCGCCTTCGCCGACCTGGGGCTGCTGGTGGTTGACGAGGAGCAGCGCTTCGGGGTCGGCCACAAGGAGCGCATCAAGTCGATGCGCCGCGAGGTCGACGTGCTGACCCTCTCCGCCACCCCGATCCCGCGCACCCTGCACCTCTCGCTAGTCGGCATCCGCGACCTGTCGGTGATCGAGACGCCGCCGGAGGCGCGGCTGCCGATCCTGACCCGCATCGCGGAGGACGACGACGGCCTGGTGCGTGACGCGATCAACCGCGAGCTGGACCGCGGCGGGCAGGTGTTCTACGTGCACAACCGGGTCGAGACGATCGAGGGGGCCGCCGAGCGGGTGCGCCGCCTGGTGCCGCGGGCCAAGGTCGCCATCGGCCATGGACAGATGGCGGAGGGGATGCTCGAGCGGGTGATGCTCGACTACGACGCCGGCCGCTTCGACGTGCTGGTGTGCACCACCATCATCGAGTCGGGGCTGGATATCCCGAATGCGAACACCATCGTCATCGCCCGGGCCGATGCGCTCGGGCTGGCGCAGCTCTACCAGCTCCGCGGCCGGGTCGGCCGATCGGACCGGCGTGCCTACGCCTACCTCCTGCACCGGCGGGGGCAGCCGCTCTCGGCGGTCGCTCGCAAGCGGCTGCACGCCATCTTCTCGGCCTCGGACCTGGGCGCCGGCTACCAAATCGCGCTCTCCGACCTCGAGATCCGGGGTGCCGGCAACATCCTGGGCGCCGAACAGCACGGCTTCATGGCCGCGGTCGGCTTCGAGCTGTACACCCGCATGCTGGCCGAGGCGGTGGAGGCCGGCCGTGGCCGGGTGGTCGCGCCCGAGACGGCTGCGATCCGACTCGACCTGCCTGGATCGGCCTACCTGCCGGATGACTTCATCGCCGATGCCGGCGCCAAGCTGGAGGCCTATCGCCGCTTTGCGGCGATTCACACTGATGCGGATGTCGCCGCCCTGCGGGCGGAGCTGCGCGACCGATTCGGCCCCGCTCCCGAGCCGGTGGAGGGGCTCTTCCGGGCGGTCGCGGTGCGCATGGCCGCAGAGAAGGCGAGCGTGCCCGAGGTGCGCGCCGAGACGGGACGGATCACGCTCAAGTGGCCGCGCTACGATCGAGCCGCCGTCGTACGGGCGTTGACTCTGGCTGGCTTCCGACCGGTCGCGGCGTCGAATCAGGTGCGCATCCCGGTGCCGCCCGGTCGCGACCCGGTTGACACGGCGATGCGTGTACTCGCCGCTCTGGGCGAGGGCTCGGCGTATACTCCGAATTGATCACTCGACCCGGGACGGGCGCACCCGTCCGGCGCCGACCGCTCTGATACCGCGCTCCAGGCGCGGATGACGAAGGAGGCGCGTCCCGTGTCTAGTCAATATCCCCTCATCGATCCCGCGCAGTCCCGTTCGGAGCTGCGCGTTGGCGATCGAACGTACGCCTACTTCCGCCTCGATGCCGCGGGCGCCGTCGACCTGGCGCGCCTGCCATACACCGTCAAGGTCCTGCTCGAGAATGCGCTCCGTCACGCGGCCGGAGGCTCCGGCCTGGTCTCCCCGGCCGACGTGCGAGCTCTCGCCGCCTGGGATCCCGCGCAGCCGGGAGAGGCCGAGCTGCCGTTCATGCCCGCGCGCGTGATCCTGCAGGACTTCACCGGCGTCCCCTGCGTGGTCGACCTGGCTGCCATTCGCGACGCCGTCGCGTCGATGGGCGGCGACCCCTCGCGCATCAATCCGCTCGTCCCGGCCGACCTGGTGATCGACCACAGCGTGCAGGTCGACCTATTCGGTTCCGAGCTGGCCTTCGCCGGGAACGTCGAGCGCGAGTACGAGCGCAACGGCGAGCGTTACGCACTGCTGCGCTGGGCGCAGCAGGCCTTCGACAACTTCAGGGTCGTTCCGCCGGGCACTGGCATCGTGCACCAGGTCAACCTCGAATTCCTGGCCGACGTGGTGACCGCGCGGCCGGATGGTGATGGAGCCCTTGTCGCCTTCCCTGACACGCTGGTCGGGACCGATTCGCACACCACCATGATCAACGGCCTTGGGGTCGTGGGCTGGGGGGTCGGCGGGATCGAGGCCGAGGCCGCGTTGCTCGGTCAGCCGCTCTATCAGCCAATGCCGGTGGTGGTCGGCTTCCGCCTCGACGGCGAGCTGCGCCCTGGCGCGACCGCCACCGACCTGGTGCTGTACGTCACCGAGATGCTGCGCAGCCATGGCGTGGTCGGCAAGTTCGTGGAGTTCCACGGGCCTGGCCTCTCCCGCCTTGGCCTGCCCGATCGTGCCACCATCAGCAACATGTCGCCCGAGTTCGGCGCGACCGCCACCCTCTTCCCGATCGACGACGAGACGCTGCGCTACCTGCGCATAACCGGCCGATCGGCCGAGACGGTGGATCGGGTCGAGGCCTACGCCAGGGCGCAGGGCCTGTTCAGGACCGATGCATCGGTTGAGCCGATGTTCAACGAGTCGCTCGGACTCGACCTGGCAAGCGTCGAGCCATCGGTCGCTGGGCCGCGCCGCCCGCAGGACCGCGTCCCGCTGACCGATCTCCAGCGCTCCTTCCGCGAGGTGTTCGCCGATGGCCTCAGGAACCACCGCCTGGTTGACGAGGCAAGCGCCGAGTCCTTCCCGGCCAGCGACCCGCCCTCGTTCAATGCCAGCGCGCCCGTCGAGGATCGGCGCATGGAGCGCCCCGAGGCACAGGCCGACCATCCCCCCGTCGAGTACCAGCCGGTGGATGTCGAGATGGGCGGTGGGCGGTTCTCGCTGCGCTCCGGTTCGGTGGTGATCGCCGCCATCACCTCCTGCACCAACACCAGCAACCCGAGCGTGATGGTGGCCGCCGGCCTGCTCGCCCGGAACGCCGTGGCGCGTGGGTTGAGCACTCCGCCCTGGGTCAAGACCTCGCTCGCCCCGGGCTCACGCGCGGTCACCGACTACCTGGCCGGCGCCGGCCTCATGGCGCCGCTCGAGGAGCTCGGCTTCGACCTGGTCGGCTACGGCTGCACGACCTGCATCGGCAACTCGGGGCCGCTGGCCGACGAGATCGCCGCCGCCATCGAAGCCAATGACCTGGTCGGCGTGGCGGTCCTGTCCGGGAATCGGAACTTCGAGGGTCGCATTCATCCGCTGGCCCGGGCCAGCTACCTTGCGTCACCGCCACTGGTGGTGGCCTTCGCCCTGGCCGGGCGGGTCGACATTGACCTCACGACGCAGCCGCTGGGGACCGATCGCGACGGTCGGCCGGTCTTCCTCGAAGAGCTGTGGCCCTCCGCCGCCGAGATCGCCGATGTGGTGGCCGCGCAGGTGCGGTCCGAGATCTTCACGCGCAACTACGCATCGGTCTTCGATGGTGACGACCGCTGGCGCGCGCTGCCCGTTCCCGCCGGTGATCGCTATGCCTGGGACGCGGCCAGCACGTACGTGGCTCTCCCGCCCTTCTTCGAGGGCATCGGCCCCGAGCCGGGCCCCCTGGCCGACGTCATCGATGCCAGGGTCCTGGCGGTGCTGGGCGACAGCGTCACCACCGACCACATCTCCCCGGCGGGCAGCATCGCGCGCACCTCACCGGCCGGGACGTGGCTGGTCGAGCACGGGGTCGAGCCGCGTGACTTCAACTCGTACGGCGCGCGACGGGGCCATCACGAGGTGATGATGCGTGGAACCTTCGCTAACATCCGGCTGCGGAACCTGCTGACGCCCGATGCAGAGGGGAATGTCACCGAGCACCTGCCATCCGGTGAGCGGATGAGCATCTTCGACGCCGCGCAGCGCTACGCGGCCGAAGGCACCCAGCTCGTCATCCTGGCCGGGAAGGAATACGGCTCGGGCTCGTCGCGCGACTGGGCCGCCAAGGGGCCCTACCTGCTCGGCGTGCGCGCGGTCATCGCCGAGTCGTATGAGCGGATTCATCGGTCTAACCTGGTCGGTATGGGGATCCTGCCGCTCCAGTACGTGCCAGGGGAGAGCGCCATGAGCCTCGGCCTGACCGGCCGTGAGCGCTTTAACGTGACGGGCATCGCCGAAGGGCTTCGGCCTCACCAGGAGCTGCAGGTGATCACCACGGCTGACGATGGTCGCGAGCTGCGATTTCGGGCGATTGCCCGCCTGGACGGCGAGATCGACGTGAACTACTACCGCAACGGTGGCGTGCTTCAGACGGTGCTCCGCCGCTTAGCGCGCGAGGGAGGAAGCTAGGCGCTGATCGCCGCCGGCCCGCCCAGGGCGAGCAGCTCGATCGCCTCGGCAGCCGGCAGGGCTGGCGAGAAGTGGAAGCCCTGGCCCAACCGGCAATCGATGGCTCGCAGACGGGTCAGCTGCTCGGCGGTTTCGATCCCCTCGGCCAGCACCTCCATGTGCAGCGTCTGGCCCAGCTTGACGATCGACCGAACCAGGACCGGGACGTCCCGCCCATGCCCGATCGCCGCCGTAAAGGAACGGTCGATCTTCAGCACCTCGACCGGCAGGCGCTCCAGGTAGCTGAGCGAGGAGTAGCCGGTCCCGAAGTCATCGATCGCCAGGCGCGCCCCGAGCGCCCGAAGGCGATGCAGGGTCGCCGTGCTCTGGTCGAGGTCGGCCATCAGGCCGCTCTCGGTGATCTCCAGCGTCAGGCGCTCGGGGCGGATGCCACTCGATTCGAGCGCACCGGCGACGGTCTGCACGAATTCCGGCTCCTGGAGCTCGCGCGCCGAAACGTTGACCCACATCGCGAGGCGTTCGAGGCGCAGCCCGGAGAGGCGCCCGGCGGCGTCCCAGGCGGCGAGCTGCCGGCATGCTTCGCCGATCACCCAGCGGCCGAGCGGCACGACCAGGCCAGTCTCCTCGGCGATCGGGATGAACTCGGTGGGAAGGACCAGCCCTCGCTCCGCGTGGCGCCACCGCAGGAGTGCCTCGACCCCGGTCACCTGGCCGCTGCGCAGGTCGACGATCGGCTGGTAGAACAGCTCGAAGTCCTGGTTGGCGATCGCCTGCTCGACATCCCCCTTGAGCTCCATCCGCGTCACGGCGGCCTCGTGCATGTGCGGCTCGTAAAAGGCAAAGCGGCCCTTGCCCGATGTCTTGGCGGTGTACATGGCCAGATCCGCCTGCCGCAGCAGGTCATCCGGCTCGGTGCTGGCGTCGGAGGTGATCGCGGCGCCGATGCTGACGCGCATGACGACCTGTCTGCCGTGGAACTCGAAGGGTGAGCGGAGCGCCTCGAGGATTCGCTCGGCCGCGCGCCGCGTGCCGGCCTTGTCCGTCTCCTCGAGCAGGATCGCGAACTCGTCGCCCCCGAACCGCGCAGTCGTGTCCTCGGGACGCATCACCGCCCGCAGTCGCTCGGCGACCGCGACCAGCAGCTGGTCGCCGGCTTCGTGGCCCAGCGAATCGTTCACAGTCTTGAAGTCATCGAGGTCGGAGAAGAGAACTGACACCGCGCCCGGATTGCGTGCCTGTCGCGCCAGGGCGTGGGCGACGCGGTCACGGAAGAGAGCCCGGTTGGCCAGGCCGGTGAGCGAGTCGTGGAAGGCCTGGTGCTGGAGCTGCTTCTCGAGCTCCTTGCGCAGCGTGATGTCGTGCACCAACGCGCTGAAATGAATGTCCTTGCCGCTGCCGACCGGCCAGATGGTCAGCTCCGCCAGGAACTCGTGGCCGTCGCGATGGAGCGCCGTGACCTCGATTCGCTTGCCGACCAGCCGTCCCTCGCCGGTGGCCAGGTAGCGGGCCAGCCCGGCACGGTGGGCCGCTCGCTGCGCGATCGGGATGATGCAGTCCTCGAGCGGCTCGCCCAGCGCCTCTTTCCGGGACCAGCCGAAGGTCGCCTCCGCCTGCGCGTTCCAGTCGATGACGCGTCCTTGGGCGTCAATGGCGATGTAGGCCTGGCTCGCGCTGTCGATGATCAGGCGCGTCTGCTCTTCGCTCTCGCGAAGGGCAAGCTCCGCTTCCTTCTGGGCCGAGATGTCGATCATGAAGCCGCGGAACCGCGTCGGCTGTGCCTGCTCGTCGCCGATGACGATCTCCTCGTCGCGGATCCAGACCTCGTGGCCATCGCGACGGCGCATGCGGTACTCGATCACGCTCCGGTCGCCGATTGCGCGCTGTCCGCCGAAGTCTTCGGCCTTAATGACCCGATCGCGGTCGTCGGGGTGCATGAGGCTCATCCACAGGCTCGTGTCGGCCAGCCATTCGGCAACGGTGAAGCCGAGCAGCTCCTGGATGCGGGGGCTGACGTAATGCCAAGTCGCCTGCGCTCCGATGTCGGCCACGTAGACGACGGCGGGCAGCTGTTCGACCATCGCCCGATACCGAGCATCCGCGGCTATCAGGTCGCGGATCAGCCCCCGCCGTGGTCCGACGCCGGCCCAGACGAAGACGCCCACGAGCAGGATGGAGGACACGCCGGCGGTCAGCAGCGCAACCTCGCGGCTGTCGGGCACCCTCTCGGTCCAGACGGCGGCCAGGGCGGCGACGGCCAGCAGCAGCACGCTGATGACGAGCGCGACGACCTGGCGGTCGTCATGGCCGGCCATTCGACTGTGGGGTGCGGTGTGCTTGGGACTGGTTGCGCTCCGCATGCCCGACGACAGTACGGCGCCGATCGAATGACCCGAATAGCCCGTTCGTCCCGCCCCGTTGCCGGCACCGGACGCATCGGGCTAGACTCAGCCTCGCCCGTTTGCCCCAGCTGGAGTGCCCTGTGACCGCTCGCTCCGCCGACGACCTGCGCGCCAAGATCCGCGAGGTGCCCGACTTTCCCAAGCCGGGGATCCTCTTCTACGACATCACCACCCTGCTGCGCGACGCGGAGGCATTCAAGGAAGTGATCGACCGCATGGCCGAGGCGGTGAAGGGTGAGCGGATCGACCTGGTGGTCGGGATGGAGTCGCGCGGGTTCATCTTCGCGGCGCCGCTGGCCGACCGCCTGGGAGCGGGATTCGTCCCGGTGCGCAAGCTCGGAAAGCTGCCGGCCGAGACGATCGAGGTCGAGTACGACCTTGAGTACGGGACCGCGACCCTCGAGATCCACCGCGACGCCATCACCCGTGGCCAGCGCGTGCTGGTGGTCGACGACCTGCTGGCCACGGGTGGGACGGTGCTCGGCACCATCGAGCTGGTCCGCCGGCTCGGTGGCGAAATCGCGGGGCTCTCGTTCATGGTCGAGCTGACCGCACTGGGCGGGCGCGACAAGCTCGGCGAGTTTGCGATCCACACGCTGCTCGCCTACTAGGGGCGCCGCGCCGATGGCCGCTCTCCCAGCCGCCCAGCTCCACGCCCGCTCCGTCTCCGATCGCGACGAGATCGCGGCCTATTTGCGCACGGACCGCCTGTACGCCGCCTATGCCCTGGGAGACCTCGACTCGCCGGCGCGCGGTCGTTGCTCGTGGGGGATCGCCTATGGCGCCGACGGCGAGCCGACAGCCCTGGCGATGCACCACGACGGCCTCGTGCCACAGCCGCTCTTCCTGATGGGCGAGCCGGATGGCTGCCGGGCCGTCCTGTCCAGCGTCATCAAGCCGCGCGACGCGTTCTTCCAGGCGACGGAAGCGCTGGATGCCGCTGCGGCGGACCTCTACGAGCTGGAGCGGGAAACCGTCCTGCTGCGGATGGTCGTCGACGCGACGACCATTGTCCCCACCGCCGGTGCTGCCGTACGCCTCAGCCCGGCCGACATCGACGACCTGAATCGGCTCTACCAGCTCGGCTTTCGAGCGGGCTTCGCGCAGGCAATCCTCGATGACGCTGTCTATTACGGGATCCGGATCCACGGCCGCCTGGTGAGCGCAGCCGGCACCCACGTCATCAACCGTCGGGAGGGGATTGCCGTGGTCGGCAACGTGATGACCCACGCCGACTACCGTGGCCACGGCTTCGCCAGGATGGTGACCGGTGCCGTGACCTCGGATCTGCTCGAGCAGGTGCCGGATGTGGCCCTCAATGTCCATGCCGATAACGGATCGGCCATCGCGGCCTACACCAGACTCGGCTACCGTGAGTACCGCCGGCTGACCGAGAGGCTGGGGCGCCGCCGTTCCGGCGGCTGGGGGTTGATGCGACCGTTACGAGAGGCAATGAGAATCACGTGGCCACGAGACCAACGCTGAAGGGTGACGTTCGCGACATCGGCCTGGCCGATGCGGGAGCGCTGAAGATCGAATGGGCTGACCGCCAGATGCCGGTGCTTGCCGGGATCCGCGAGCGCTTCGCGACGGAGCGACCGCTGGCGGGCTGGAAGATCAGCGCCTGCCTGCATGTCACCGCCGAGACCGCCAACCTGATGCGGACCCTGGCGGCGGGGGGCGCCGATGCGGTCCTCTGCTCGTCGAACCCACTCTCCACCCAGGACGACGTGGCGGCGTCGCTGATCGAGCATCACGGCATCCCTACCTACGCCATCAAGGGAGAGGATCGCGACTCGTACTACGGCCACATTGCCGCGGCGTTGGATCACGCCCCGCAGGTGACCATGGACGACGGGGCCGACCTTGTCTCGGAGCTGCACACCAGGCGCACCGAACTGCTCCCCGACGTCGTCGGCGGGACGGAGGAGACGACCACCGGCGTCATCCGGCTGCGCGCCATGGCGGCGGCCGGCAAGCTGCGCTTCCCGGTGCTAGGGGTCAACGAGGCGCTCACCAAGCACCTTTTCGACAACCGGTATGGCACCGGGCAGAGCGCCATCGACGGGATCCTGCGCGCCACAAACGTGCTGATCGCCGGCAAGCAGGTGGTGGTGGGTGGCTACGGCTGGGTGGGTCGCGGCATCGCCGCCCGCGCGGCCGGCATGGGCGGTATCGTGACCGTGGTCGAGGTCGACCCGATCCGGGCGCTCGAAGCGGCGATGGACGGCTACCGGGTCACGACCGCCGCGGTCGCCGCCGAGGTTGGCGAGATCTTCATCGCCGCCACCGGCAACCTGAACGTGTGGGACGCAGCCGACTTTCCGAAGATGCGCGACGGCGCGATCCTGGCCAACGCAGGACACTTCAACGACGAGTTCGAGCTGTCCGCGCTCGAATCGCAGGCAGCCTCGTCACGAGAGGTGCGACCCTCCACGCGCGAATACCTGATGCCCGACGGGCGGCGCCTCTTCCTGCTGGCCGATGGGCGCCTCGTCAACCTCGGCGCCGCCGAGGGGCACCCCGCGCTGGTGATGGACATGAGCTTCGCCAACCAGGCCCTGGGCCTCGAATGGCTCCGTTCGCATGTTGGGGGGCTCAAGCCGGAGGTCTACGGAATCCCCGACGAGATCGATCGCGAGGTGGCACGCCTCAAGCTGGAGTCGATGGGCATCGAGATCGACCCGATGACGGTCGCCCAGAAGGCATACAGCGAGTCCTGGGAGTCCGGCACCTGATCGGCGTTGACCTCCTCGTGAATCACCTGATCCTTACGGGTGCGCGTCCCACTCCGCGCTTATATCGACCGTCAGTTGGGCGCCGCTCGTGGCGTTGGCTGCGAGGATGTCATTGCACTCCATGCTGCCGGTCAGGCCGCTGCTGTCGTTCTTGGTGATGCTGAACGTGCAGTCGAAGCCGCTGGTCGCCGCGGAGGTTGCCGCGATGATCACAGTCCCGTCGCCGTAGGTCAGGATCTGGCCGCTCGTCGCGGTGTTCAGCAGGATGGCGGCGGTCCCTCCCGACGCCTCTGCGAAGTTGGCGAGCCACCCACCTTCCGACTCGATCCAGGTACTGATCCCGCCCGCGAGGAATGGCAGCTCGCCGGACGCCTCGTAGTCTCCGGTGATCTCGTAGGTGATCGAGCCATTGGCCCCGCCACCGCCACCGCCGCCGCCGGTGCTCGCGGCCGCCTGACTGGGCTGGCTCCCGGAGCTGGGCTCGCTGCCCTGGCTGCTCTCGCCACCCGAGCTCGCTCCAGGCGAGGTGCCGCAGGCGACGGTGATGGCGGCGATCGCGAGCAGCGCGGTGAATTGGCGCAGGTGACGCATCGGTCTGCCTCCCTCGGCAAAGATGGGCTGAGAATTGGGCTGGCGGCATGCTATCCGCAACGCACCCGGATGGGAAGGTCGGCGCCGGGTGCGCGCCGACGCTACACTCGGCCCGCAATGTCCATCCCTGACGGCCACACCCTCTTCACCTCGGAGTCCGTGACCGAGGGTCACCCCGACAAGCTCTGCGACCAGATCGCCGATGCGGTTCTCGACGACGTCCTTTCCCGCGATCCGGAGTCACGCGTGGCGGTCGAGGTGACCGCCACGACCGGCCTCGTCTTCGTGCTCGGCGAGATGTCGACCAAGACGTACTGCGATGTGCAATCGGTGGTGCGCGACACGGTGCGGCAGGTCGGCTACGACGACGCACGCCTGGGCTTCGACTGGGAGACGTGCGGGACCATCACGGCTCTGAAGGAGCAGTCGCCGGACATCGCGCTGGGAGTTGACCACGCGCTCGAGGCGAAGCAGGGGATCGATCCGGACGAGCTCGGTGCCGGTGACCAGGGGATGATGTTCGGCTACGCCTCGGACGAGACACCGGAGCTGATGCCGATGCCGATCCAGCTCGCCCACCAGGTGAGTCGCAAGCTGGCGGAGGTACGACGCGACGGCGGGCTGTCATTCCTGCGGCCGGATGGGAAGAGCCAGGTGACGGTCGAATACGACGCCGATCGCCGTCCGCGACGGGTCCACACCGTGCTCGTCAGCACCCAGCACGATCCCGAGGTTGCACCGCTTGACCTCGAGGAGGGGATCCGCGAGCTGGTGATCCGCGACGCCATCGACCCGGACCTGCTCGACGACGACACCCGCTACCTGGTGAACCCGACCGGGCGCTTCGTGATCGGTGGCCCGATGGGCGACTCCGGCCTGTCCGGTCGCAAGATCATCGTCGACACCTACGGCGGCATGGCCCGCCACGGTGGCGGCAGCTTCAGCGGCAAGGACCCCACCAAGGTGGACCGATCGGGCGCATACATGGCCCGATACGTCGCCAAGAACCTGGTCGCCGCCGGCCTCGCGCAGCGCTGCGAGCTGCAGCTGGCCTATGCGATCGGCGTGGCTCATCCGCTGTCGATCAACCTTCAGACATTCGGTACCGGCGTGGTCGCCGATGCGGTCCTCGTCGACTTGGTCGAGCGCAGCTTCGACCTGCGACCCGGCGCGATCATCGCCGGCCTCGACCTGCGCCGGCCGATCTACCGACCGACAGCCGCCTACGGCCACTTCGGGCGCAGCGACCTGGACCTCCCCTGGGAACGGACCGATCGTGCCTCTGCCCTGCGCGAGGCGGCCGGCGCGGTGGGCGTCGCTGGGGCGCCGGCCTGAGCGACGCGGTGACGCCCCGCGCCACGCCAGATTCGCCGATTCGCTGGGGAGAGCCGCCGCCAGGTGGGGTGGGGGCCGCATTTTCGGCGCTCGCCTCCCGCCTGCGGTCGATGTTCGGGGGACGGCCGGTCCCCTCGAAGGAGTCCCTGCCCGCGCTCCCGCTGGCGCTGCGCCACGGCGAGCTGGCCCAAACCTACCTGGCTGCCGAGGGCGCAGCCGATCATCCGAGCGCCGGAACGGCGGCCTCGACCGCCGTCGAGCAGGCGATCACGGAACGGGCCTGGTGGCCGGCCGACGTGTGGGGTCACCGCGCCCTGTGGCATTACGAGCAAGCCGGCATGGAACTGGAGGCGACTCGCGCGGCGCGCCGCATCGGCGACGTGCGGGTGGGCGGCGGTGACCCGGCCAGCAGCCGCCGATACTATGCCGAGGCGATCAGCGAGGCGCGTGACATCGGCGCCGAGCGGGAGGAGGGCCTTGCGGCGCTGGGGATGGGGCGAGCCGAGCTCGATCTGCGCAACGTGACCACGGCGCGGCGGCTCGGGCAGATCGCGCTCGACCTGCTCGAGCGCGCTGGCGCCCCGTCGGATGAGATCACAGCAGCACGCGAGCTGCGCGGCGAGGAGAAAGAGGTCGGATGAGCTCACGACGCGATATGCGGGTTGCCATCGTTGGCGCTGGCGTGATGGCGGAAGCGATGATCGCCGGTCTGCTGGCCGATCGTGCGGTCGGTGCCGACCGCCTGGTTGCCTCGCACCCAAGGCGCGACCGCCGCGATGTCCTGGCCGAGCGCCACGGGATCAAGGTAGTCGCGAGGAACGCGGAGGCGATCGATGGCGCCGAGATCGTGGTGCTCGCCGTCAAGCCGCAGATGCTCGCATCGGTCATGCGCGAACTCCGGACGTCGCTGACCGACGATCAGGTCGTCCTCTCTATCGTGGCCGGTGCCACGCTGCGGACGCTGAGCGACGGCCTCCGCCATGAGGCAGTGGTCCGCGCCATGCCGAACACGCCGGCGCAGATCCGCAAGGGAATCACCGTGTGGGCGGCATCGGCCTCATGCTCGGCCCGGCAGCGCGACCTGGCCCGCTCCGTCCTCCGCGCGCTGGGCGACGAGAAGGAGGTGGCCGACGAGGAGTTCGTGGCGATGGCCACCGCGCTGTCAGGGACCGGCCCGACCTACCTGTTCGCGGTGATGGAGGCGCTCGTCGATGCGGGCGTGCACCTGGGCTTCCCGCGCGAGCTGGCGCACGACCTGGTGGCGGCGACGCTGCTCGGCAGCGCTGAGTTCGCCGCGCGCTCGGAGCTGCACCCCGCCCAGCTGCGTAATGCCGTCACCTCGCCGGGTGGAACCAGCGCAGCCGCCATCTATGAGCTGGAGAAGGGGCGCCTGCGGACGGTGCTCTCAGATGCCGTGTGGGCGGCTTACCGCCGCACCCAGGAGCTGGGCGAGCGCCTCGAGGCCGAGGTCAAGGACTAGGATCCTCGGCCGTTCAAGGCGGTCAATCCGCGAAGCCGGTGCTGAGGAAGAAGCGCGGCGGACAGCCCCCGACATCGAAGCCGGTCGGTGGAACGGTCGAGTACCAGCCTCCGCCCATCCTCACCGATTCGCCCATCCTCAGCTCGCGCCAGCTTCCATGGACGACGGGCTGTCCGTCCTGGACCCGCAGGAAATATCCCGGCGGCCAGACGACGGTGGACGAATCGGCGCCAGTAGACGTACCACGCCGTGTATGCGCCGCCGACCACGAGCGCGACCACAACCACACCGCGAGACGTCTGAGCCACGTCATCTGTAAACCCATAACGATCTGGGTGGCGCATTGGTTCATGCTGGCCGCCCAAGGATGGTGGTACGGTCACGCCCGATGTTTGCGATCGTGATGGCCGGCGGCTCCGGCACCCGCCTCTGGCCACTCTCGCGGCGCTCATCTCCCAAACAGCTGCTGGCGCTGACGGGTGACACAAGCCTGCTGCAGCAGACGGTCGCACGCCTCGGGAACCTGCTGAAGCCACACGACATCTACGTCATCACCTCGCAGGCGCACGTGCGTGCGACGCAGGCCCAGCTCCCGCAGCTACCTCCCGACAACGTGCTGGGAGAGCCGTTGGCCCGCTCGACGGCAGTGGCGGCGGGACTTGCCACGGTCCTGGCCCGCCGTGACAGCGACGAGGTCGCGCTGGTGCTGCCCGCAGACCATTTCGTAGCCGATGAGGGCAAGTTCATCGAGGCGCTCCAGGAGGCCGCGCGCACCGCGGAGCGCGGCTACCTGGTCTGCCTCGGCGTGGTCGCCACGGCCCCGGCCACCGGGTACGGCTACATCAAGGTTGGGACGCCACTCCATGCCAAGCAGCCGACCGCGATGGTCGAGCACTTTGTCGAGAAGCCGAGCGTGACCGACGCAAGGAAGATGCTGGCCGACGGCGGCTACCTGTGGAACGCGGGAATCTTCGCCTGGCGCGTGTACGCCTATCGGCAGGCGATGGAGAAATTCCAGCCGGAGTTGGCCGCCGCCCTCGACAGGATCGCCGCGCTCAACCGCATACCGGGCTGGAACTCGGAGGTCCGCGAGATCCTGGAGCCGGTGCCGGCCATCTCGATCGACGTCGGGATCGCCGAGCCGGCGGCTGTCGACGGACGCATGGCGGTGGTGCCGCTCGACGCCGGCTGGAGCGACATCGGCTCATGGTCGGCCCTGCTCGAGGCGCTCTCGGCACGCACGGGTGCGAGCCTGGTCGCCTCGGGGCAGCACCTCGACCGCGGCTCGGAACGGGTGCTGGTGCATGGCGGCGATCGGCTGGTCGTGACGGTCGGCCTGCGGGACATCATCATCGTCGACACCCCCGATGCGCTGCTGGTGTGTGCCCGCGACCGTGCCGAGGAGATCAAACCGGTCCTGGACGAGATCGCCGAGAAGGCCGGCGAGCGGTACCTGTAGGCCGATGCCGCCGGTGCGCCTTGCCTGGCTGGCGCGGCTTTTTGGGGCAGGGCTGGCTCTCTACCTGCGCCTCGTCGTGCGGACGTGCCGGGTCATCGGTCCGGCCACTCGTGACCAGGTGGTGCTGACTTGCTGGCACGAGTTCAACATGCTCACCTTCGTGGTGGCTCGAAAACGGCGCGGCGATCTGCCGTACGCCTCGTTCTCGACGAGGGGCTTCAGGGGAATCGCGATCACTTCGATGCTCAGGCGGAGCGGCACACGGATCGAGGTCTTCGAGCTGCCTCCGGAAACGGATCGTGCCGCCGGCAGGGCATTCGCCGTCCGCATGGCGCGCGTGGCCGAGTCCGGCGCCTCGCTCATTGTCACGCCGGATGGCCCATTCGGCCCCTACCGCATCGCCAAGCCCGGAGCCCTGATCCTGGCGCGCGCCTCCGGCCTGCCGGTCCAGCCGTGGGCCATGTCGCTTCTGCCCTCGATCCGCCTTTCGGGCCGATGGGATCGCCAGCTCGTTCCGCTCCCCTTCTGCCGAATCCGCATCATCGAGGGCGAACGCCTCACGGTGCCACCTCGCGAGCCTGTGCGCACCCTGGTGCCCGTCGTGGAGGGGGAGCTGAATCGGATCAGTGGAAGGTCTGCGGCCTGACGGTCCATGACCGGCCAGCCGGATTGCGGGCGCTACCATAGCCGCATCGCCATCCTGTACCGCCCATGACCAGGATCAAGTTCGGCACCGACGGCTGGCGCGCCGCGATCGCCGAGGATTTCACGTTCCACAACGTGCGTCGCTGCGCCCGTGGTGTGGCCGAGTACCTCATTGCCGAGGGGACGTCGGACCGCGGCGTGGTGGTCTGTCACGACCGTCGATTCGCCTCGGAGTACTTCGCCCAGGCATGTGTCGAGGTGCTTGCCGCGCATGACATCCGCTCGTTCGCGCCGCCCGATGCCGTGCCGACCCAGGTCGGCAGCTTCTTCACCCATGAGATGGCCGCCGGAGCCGGGATTGTGATCACGGCCAGCCACAATCCCTGGATCGACAACGGCTTCAAGGTCAAGGCCGCCACGGGCGGGGCGGCGGCGCCCGAGATGCTGGCCGCCATCGAGGCGACCATGGATCAGCACCCTGAGGACGAGCTCCCGCCTCGACGTGAGTACGCCGATGCTGTTGCCGCCGGCCTGGCGGAGACCTTCGACCCGTATCCACGCTTCCAGGAGCAGCTGGCCAGCATCGTCGACCTGGAACGGGTCCGGGCTGCGCAGGGACGGGTACTCGTCGAGCCGATGTTCGGATCGGGGGCCGGCTGGTTCTCTCGCCTGTTGGGCGGGGGCGGGCTCACCATCAACGAGCTGCACACCGAGCGCAACCCGTTCTTCGGCGGGGTCAATCCCGAGCCTATTCGCCCCAACATCGATGCCTGGCTCGACGAGATCCCGCGCTGGGGCGCGGACATCGGGATCGCCCTTGACGGGGATGCCGACCGGGTCGGGATGGCGACCGAGGAGGGCGTCTTCGTCAACCAGCTGCAGGTCTACGGACTCCTGTACTGGTACCTGCTCGAGGTGCGAGGCCAGATCGGTCCCGCGGTCTACACCGTCACCAGCACCTCCATGGCGCCGCGACTGGCCGAGATCTTCGGTACGCAGGCATACGAGACCGGGGTCGGCTTCAAGTTCGTCGGTCCCAAGATGACGGAGACGCACGCGGTCATCGGCGGGGAGGAGTCGGGAGGCTTCGGCTTCGGGATGCACATTCCGGAGCGCGACGGCCTGGCATCCGGCCTCTTCCTGCTGGACCTGTGGCTCACCAAGGCCAAGAAGGCGTCCGAGCTGCTGGCAGAGCTGCAGGCGTTGGCCGGGCCGAGCTACTACAACCGCATCGACATCCGGTTCGCTCGGGAGGGCTACGACAGCGTCAAGGCCGATACCCTCGCCCGGCTTGAGCACGAGGCACCCGAGACGCTCGCCGGCGGCGCGGTCGTCCGTCGCCAGGCGCTCGAGACCGGCGACGGGTTCAAGTTCTATCGCGACGATGGCGCCTGGCTCCTCATCCGGTTCTCCGGGACCGAGGCGCTGCTGCGGATCTACGTCGAGGCGCGATCGCCCGAGGATGTCGAGACGCTGCTCGAGGAGGGCCGCCGCATCGCCACCGCGGGGGTCCCAGCCTGAGCCGATGAGCGACGCTCGCGACTACTTCGGCTACAAGCGCCCCGATGACGAGCCGGGGCGCCGCGAGGATGAGACCGAGGCCGATCCGACCGCACCGCCGCAGTTCGACGAGGCGATCACGCTCGACGATCCCAGGGTGATCCGCGGTGTCGACTCCGCGGACATGGTCGGTCGCGTTCGCGAGCTGCCTCGCCAGCTGGCCCTGGCGCGCAGGGTCGCCGCGTCGCTCAAGCTGCCGCCGTCGCACACCGACGTGGACGCGGTCTGCGTGCTGGCGATGGGCGGCTCGGCAATCGGCGCAGAGCTGGTGGAGGGGGTCGCCGGCGACCGCCTCAGGGTGCCGCTGGTGGTGCATCGCGACTACGGCCTGCCGGCCTGGGCCGGTGAGCGGACGCTCGTGATCGCGGCAAGCCACTCGGGCGAGACGGTGGAGACCGTCTCGGGGGCGGAGGAAGCGCGCCGCCGCAGCCTACCGCTGGTCGTGATCAGCACCGGTGGGGCGCTCGGCGCGGCCGCAGAGGCCGACGAGACGCCGTACCTCCGCTACGAGAGCCCGGGGCAACCGCGCGCCGCGATCGGCTTCGGCATCGGCCTGATGCATGAGCTGCTGGCGCGAGCCGGACTGCTGGTCGATCCGGACCCGCTGGGGCCGGCGGTCGAAACCGTGGAAGCGCTGCTCGAGCGAAACGCGCCATCGGTCGAGACCGATGCCAGCCCGGCCAAGCAGCTGGCGTGGTCGATCTTCGGTCGGATCCCGATCATCTATGGCGCCGGACGGATGGCCCCGGTCGCGCATCGCTGGAAGACGCAGATGAACGAGAACGCCAAGGCGTGGGCCGCCTTTGAGCCGATGCCGGAGGCCAACCACAACGCCATCGAGGGGAGCCTCAATCCCCGGGAGCTCTCCGACGCGCTGTACGTGGTGGAGCTGCGCGACCCGACCGAGCCGCCGGAGATCGCCGCGCGCTACGGCGTCGTCAACGAGCTGCTCGGCGAGCGCGCGACGAACCGCAGCGTGGTGTGGGCAGAAGGGCCGTCACCCCTGGCCCGGGTGCTCAGCGGCGTCGCATTCGGCGACCTGGTGAGCGTCTATCTCGCAATCCTGTACCAGACCGACCCAACCCCGGTTACACTCTTGGCGATGTTGAAGCAGCGGCTCGCTCGGTCGACCGACTGACGGGCGCCGGTAGTAACGGCGCCGGGTGCCGGCGCCGGGAGGACAGCCACGGTGCATTCCAGCATGATCGGCAAGGTCGAAAAGGCGATGCGATACGCGCACGAGCCTGACCGGGTGAAGATCGGTCACCTGACCGCCACCTTCTCCGGCGACAACGGGACACACACCGTCTCGCTTGATGCCGACTCATGGCATTGCGACTGCCATCTCTTCGAATCCGCCGGCGGCTGCTCGCATACGCTGGCCGTCCAGAAGATGCTGGACCCGATGCTCTCCGACGCGGCCAAGGACACGCCGCTCTACGGGCGACGCGAGGCAGCCGCCCTGGCGTAGGGCCCCGCCTCCGTTCGCATCCGAGGCCCGCCGCGCGCTCGTCGCCGGTGGCCCTTCTGCTACGATCGGCGCCTTATCAATTTAAGACAGCGTCGGGTGCCGTGGCCGCAAGGA
>JBKKBV010000086.1:0-9827 GCA_046713375.1 Candidatus Limnocylindria bacterium | reverse complement strand
GTGGTGGAGCTGGGGGGACTCGAACCCCCGACCCCCTGCATGCCATGCAGGTGCTCTCCCAGCTGAGCTACAACCCCACGATCGGTCCACTCATCGGCGCTGCTATCGGACGCCATCCCGGCCGGTGCTAACCGGCTGCTCGACGGGCGAGTTCGGGGTCCTGCGATCGCCGGCTTGCACCGTCCCGGCTCGCTGCGGATCGAGGCGGACGCCCTACTGCTCCCGCGTCAACGCGTTCGCGGCGGAGTATAGCCCAGGGTTCCGATGCGCCTCAATCCCCCGAACCTGGCGGCGTGCTCTCCGGAAGGGAGAGGGTGCGGGCCAGCATTGCGGCCCACAGCGGGACCGAGATGCCGGCTATGACGGCAAGGATCGCCAGGCCGATGAGGGGATAGTCGAGATGCACATCGGCGTTGACCAGGAGGGTGACACCGATGCGATTCCAGACGTGAAGGGCCGAGTCTAGGCTACTTCGACGCACGAGCCCGTCTCGAGAACGCAAACCAAAGTCACGCCTTCATCGGACGGGCGGGTCATTCGTACCAAGGCTCGGGCCACCCATAGTCGGCGCATGCCTAGCCCGCCCAAGAGCTTCCGAGGCAGAATCGGCGCCTTCGCGCTGGCGACCGCATTCGTGTGCCTCCCGGTTTCCGTGCTGGCGACGGACAGCCCAAACGGAGATCAGGCAGGGGCGTGGCCCTCATCGTGGCGCGCCTACCTGCTGTCCAGCGGTGCGAAAGTGAGTGACGTCATCGGCGACGTGGGCTGCGGGCAGGGCTACTGCGACGTGAGCAGCGGGCCATCCGGGACGCTCAATTCGGTCTATTTCAATTCGAACGGCACGAGCGTCTTCTTCCGCATCCGGCTGGCGGGCGATCCTCGCAAGGCATCCGCCGGGGGATTCCAGTCCACGACGTACATGCTCCAGATCGCGGTCAACGGCGTCGCGCGCGTTGCGGTTGGCCTCGACGGCAAGAATCCTCATCGCGACTTCGTCTATGTCGCCAACGCCGATGGCACCGCTCACACCGAGGTCTACGCCACGCCGTTCAACAACGCGGGCGGCGAACTCTCCTTCGGTGCACGAGGTCTGCCCGACGGCAGCGGCCAGTACTTCGTCGACTGGCAGGTCCCGTTGAGCCGGATCACGCAGCGTTCCGGCGGCGCGATCACCGCCTACACGCCCGTCCAGCTCTTCTTCGGTACGTCACAATCCGCCAACCTGGCGGTGCTGAACAAGGACTTCATGACCGGCAACAGCCTCAGTTTCGGTGGCGGGAGCATCGTCACGCTGGTGCAGCCGCCGCCCGTCGCGCCCGTCGTGCCCCCAGCGCCCCTGCCCCCCGGCGCAACGCCGGTCCCCGGGGCGCCCGCACCCGTTCCGGGCGGGCCGCCGACACTGCCGGATGCAAGCATGCCGGCCGGGCCACCGCCCATCGACCTCGCAGTGGCGGTTGCCCTTGTCGCCCTTGGCTTCGCGGTGCTGATCCGTCCGCGCCGCAAGCTGAACTAGGCGCGCCTCAGGCAATCATCGATCCGTCAGCGCGGCCTCGAGTCGGGTGAGGCTGGCGTCCAGGTCGCGCTCCGCAGTGTCGGTCACCATCCGTTCCAACGGCGCCATGAAGATGTTCTCGGCGCGCACCTCCGACGCGAGGGTGATTTCCGTCCCGCCGGCGTGGGCAGCGATGTCCAGGGTGGCCACGACCCCCATCCCGCCCACGCTCGCAGCCAGAGCGAGGCGTCGTTCCGGCTCAGCCTCCCGAACCGTGATCTCCGCGGTCATCTGCTGACCCATCAGCTCCAGCACGACCCGCGCCGTCGAGCCAACGGCGGTTGGTGGGGGAGAGGTGCGCTCGGCGGCGACGATCCCCGCCTGCCATCGCGGCAGGTTGGCGGGCTCGGCCAGGAACGCGTACACCTCGGCTGGTGGAGCGGCGATCTGGGCGGTCCGTTGCACGCGACGCATTGGTCCTACGGTAGTCGACCGGGCGGTACGGCGACCGGCCATGACCATCGGTCTACGCTGGTCCGCGGCAGAAACCGCGTATCCTGCTCCCGAAGTCATTCACTCAGGAGGGGCTGTGGTCCGCAGATTCGCACCGGTCATGGGCGCCGTGCTCGCCTTGCTGGCGGCGTGCCAGAGCACCCCGGCGATCACCGACCCCGTCGAGATCATCACCCAGGGTCTCGACGCCACCGCCTAGCTGAAGAGCCTCCACATCTCACTCGAGCTGGACGGGAGCTTCAGCGTCCCCGACGGGGGCGGCACGTTCAATCTCGATTCGACCAGCCTGGAGGCGGACGTCGACATCGAGGCCAAGAGCCTTCGCGCAAGACTCGCCGTGCCCGCCTTCCTCGGCCTGACTGCCGACGTGATCCTCATCGGCCAGGACGTCTGGTTCAGGACGAGCATGGGTGGCACCAAGTGGTTTCACCAGACGAATGACGTGATGGGCAGCCCGTCGCCATCGGCGTCGCTCGATCCCCAGGTGATGATCGACCAGGTCAAGGAGGCGCTGATGAAGGAAGGCGTGGTGACCAAGAAGCTCGCCGACGTGGCTTGCGGCGACCGGCAGTGCTACCAGGTCAGCGTCACGGTGCCATCAGCGCTGATGAACGACGCCGGCGCGGTTGCATCCCTCGATCCTTCGACGATCTTCGGTGACGCGGTGGTGATCAACCTGCTCTTCGACCGCGAGAAGCTGTGGCTGACCGAGGTCTCGACCAGCGTCGACAGCGAGACGGTGGGGACCATCAGCGCCACGCTGAGCTTCAGCAACTTCGACGAGGCCGTGGACTTCAGCCCGCCGCCATCTCCCGACGTGACCGAGGGCGAGTTCACGATCCCGGAGCTCTAGGCCCTAGCTGGCGGCGTCGAGGGCGCGCTCGAGCTCACGAAGCCGGCGAGCCTCCGTGGCGATGATCTTGATGCAGGCGCATGACTTCTCCGCCAGCCCGTCGTGGTCGGCAATGCCGATCTGTCCGCGCGCATAGTGGACCAGACCGGCATCCTTAAATTGGCGCATCACCACCGACAGTCCCGGACGGCGCACGCCGATCATCTGGGCGAGGAATTCCTGCGTCACCTGGAAGGGCTTCTCGTCGACACGTTCGTCGACCTGGAGCAGCCAGCGGGCCGCTCGTTGGTCGAGCCGGTGCATGCGATTGCAGAGGATCAGCTGTGTCATGGTCACCATCACGACCTGGGCATGGCGCTGCAGCAGTCGCACGAACGTGCCACCGCGCGTCAGCTCATTCGCTAGCACCTCGGATCGCATCCGAACGCCCGTGAGCGGTATCTGGACGATGGTGCGCGCCGGCGACTGGCGGGTGCCCAGGAAGACCGGGAGGCCCGTCATCCCCTCTCGCCCGATCATGGCGGTGTCGACTGACTCGCCACTCTCGTCAAGGGCCATGATCGAGGCGACCCCGCTCGTTGGGAAATAGACGTACTGGATCGCCTCGTTGGGCGATTCCAGTTCGGCGGAGCGCTCCAGGCGGACCGGCTCGAGCGCGCCGGCGATACGTTCGAACTCGTCGTCCGCCAGCCCGCGCAGCAGGAGGTTGGCTCGAGGATCGACGGTCGGTGCGTCCGGATCGGAGTTGCTCCGCATGGCGATCGATTGTCTCACAGTCGTTTGTCCGAAAGCGTACAGACGACATATGAGACATTGGCATCCTTGGACCGACGGTGAGTGTGTCAGACCGATTGCAGAATTTGTTCCGTGAGGCGACCATGACCCGTACGTTGCTGCTTCGAACCGGCGGCCGCGCGACGCCACATTTGGCCCAGCCTTGAGCATGACCAGGCGGCCGGCTGCCGAGGCGGTGATCAGCCTCGACGCAGCGGGCCGATACATCGGCGCCAACAGGTCTGCCCTTCAGCTGTTCGGGGTCACCCTTGCGGAGCTGCGGGCCTCGTCGCCGGACCGATTTGCGATCCGGCCAGCGATCGACTCCGAGCAGGCCGCTCTGCGGGCCGAGTGGGAATCGGCCGGTTCCGGGCCACTGGTCGGCACAGCTGGTCTGAAACGTGCCGATGGAACGACCATACGGATCTCGTATGCGATCGAGACCGCCCGCTCAGGATTTCGCGCCCGCCTGTGGCAGGTAGAGTGGTCTCCAGAAGCGCCGCCGAGCGTCTTTACGGTCGGGAGCGTGCTGAGCGAGTGGCGCGCCGCAGAACGAAACCTGGCTGAGCTCGTGCCGGGCACGCCGGAATGGAGGCGGACCCTGGGTGAGGTGGAACTGCTCCGGGACAGGTACCAGGAACTGTTCAAGTCGGTCCAGCCCCAGGACTGAGTCGAAGCGACCCTGCCCGCCAGTGGGTTGGGGTTGTGTTCGCCCGTTAGAATGACCAGCAGCCTCGCGATGCGCATGTGGGCACGCGGAGGTTCTGGATCCAATTGGCCCGGTGCCGCGGCCGAAGTTGCCGCGACCCATCGCGGAACGACTGAGGTGGCGAAATTGAGCAAGCGTCTGGCACTCCCTCTCGTCCTCTTCGTGCTGATTGTTGCGGCCTGTGAAGCGTCGCCGGAGCCGTCTGCATCGGGTGATGCGAGCGGCAGTCCTGTGGCAGGGTCGCAGGCACCCTCGGTAGCGCCGGTCACCGGCAGGCTGGCAGTCGTTCAAGCTCGCGATCAGCTGACCTGCGGCGTCAACGATGGCCTTCCCGGATTCGGCTTCCTTGATGCCACGAGCGGTGAACACGCGGGCTTCGACATCGACTTCTGTCGCGCCATCGCCGCGGCTGTTCTGGGAGATCCCACCAAAATTGAGTTCAGGGCGCTGGAAGCCGACGGACGCGCGCCTGCAATCCAGGGCGGCGAGCTCGACGTCCTGATCCGGAACACGACCTGGACGGTCAGCCGCGACACGGACTGGGGCCTGTTCGCCCCGACCACGTTCTATGACGGCCAGGGCATGATGGTGCGCAGCGCGGACGGCATCGCGACGCTTGCGGACCTGGACGGCGCCACCATCTGCGTTCAGACAGGCACCACCACGGAGCTCAACCTGGCGGATGTCTTCGGGGCGGAGGGGATCGACTACACCCCCCTGCCATTTGGAGACGACGAGCAGACCTACTCTGCCTACGACGAGGAGAGCTGTGATGCGGTCACCAGCGATCGCTCCCAACTCCTCGCCCAGCGGACGGCGCTGACCAACCCCGACGACCACGTCATCCTCGAAGAGGTGATGTCCAAGGAGCCGCTAGGCCCGGTGGTTCCGTTCGGTGACGCGGGTTGGTTCAACATCGTCAAGTGGGTCGTCTTTGCCACCTTCGAGGCCGAGGAGCTGGGGATCACCCAGGCCAACGTGCAGGAGATGGTCGGCAGCGCCAACCCGGTCATCTCCCGGCTGCTCGGCGGCGATGGTGACAAGGGCCTGGGCCTCGCGCCGGACTGGGTCGTTGACGTCATCAGTGCCGTGGGCAACTACGGAGAGATCTACGATCGCCACCTGGGTCCGGGCACCCCGTTCGAGCTGGACCGCGGCCCGAACGCCCTCTGGACCGATGGTGGGCTCCTGTACGCTCCGCCCTACCGCTAGTCGAGTCGTGAGCCTCGGGACGGGGCCCGCTCCGTCCCGAGGCTGACTGCCGCCGGCCATGACCTCGGCCGAGCACCCCGCGCATCATCACGAGGCGGTGCCGCCATGGCGCAACGTCCGGGTGCTGCGCGTCCTGGTGCAGGTCGCGGTCGTGCTGGCGGTTGGCTTCGGCATCGGGTTCCTGGTGAACAATCTGACCGGCGCCATGAGCGAACGGGGCTTCTCGTTCAGTTTCGGCTTCCTGGATCGCCGGGCCGGCTTCGAGATTGGCGATAGCCCCGTTCCGTACAGCGCAAACGACACCTACCGGCAGGCCTTCCTGGTCGGCCTGCTGAATACGCTGTTCGTCAGCGCGGTCGGCATCGTGCTCGCAAGCATCCTCGGCCTGGTGATCGGCGTGGCGCGCCTGTCACCGAACTGGCTGGTGAGCAGGGTCGCTGGCGGCTATGTGGAGGTCATTCGCAACACGCCGCTCCTGGTGCAGCTGTTCCTGATCTACTTCGTCGTGCTGCTCCAGCTGCCGCCGGTGCGCGAGACGATCGCGCTTCCGGGCTCGTTCTTCCTCAACCAGCGCGGTCTGTTCGTGCCAGGCCCACAGATGAGCCCGACCTTCGGCGCTTGGCTGGCACTGCTGGGTGTCGGGCTGGTGGTCGCCATCGGCGCGCGGCTGGTTGCCCGGCGCCTGCGGGCCGCAGGACGACCCGGTTACCGGCTCGGCCTGGTGGGCGCGTTGCTCTTCATCGGCCTTGCCGTCGGCGGCTGGATCGCCCTCGGCGACGCACCTCTGACCTTCGACCTGCCGGTGCGTGGGCGATTCAACTTCAGCGGTGGGCTCGCGCTGTCGACCTCGTTCACAGCCCTGCTGACCGGGTTGGTCATCTACACAGCGGCCTTTATTGCCGAGGTCGTACGCGGTGGCATCCAGGCCGTGCGGCGCGGCCAGCTGGAGGCCGCTCGGGCGCTTGGGCTGTCGGAGGGTGACACGCTCCGACTGGTGATCTTTCCCCAGGCGCTGCGGGTCATCGTCCCGCCGCTCACCAGCCAGTACCTGAACCTGGCGAAGAACTCCAGCCTCGCCATCGCAGTTGGGTACCCGGACCTCTTCAAGGTTGGCAGCACCATGGCCAACCAGACCGGCCAGCCGGTGCCGGTCATCGCCCTGGTCATGGGCACCTACCTGGCCATCAGCCTGTCGACCTCGCTCCTGATGAACGTCTACAACCGCCGCGTCCAGGTCCTTGAGCGCTAGCCCGATGACCAGCGAGGCGCTCTCTCCCCCACGCACAACCCTGGATCCCGTCGCCTGGCTGCGCAAAAACCTGTTCTCCAGCCTGCCGAGCTCGATCATGACCGGGCTGATCGCCGGCCTCCTGCTGGTGGTGGTCATCACGGTCGGGCAGTGGGCCATCACCGAGGCGCGTTGGGACGTGGTGACCCGAAACCTGCGCCTGTTCCTGATCGGGCAGTATCCAGCCGGTCAGGCCTGGCGAATCTGGCTCAGCCTCCTCATGTTGTCGGGCCTGACCGGCCTGTCGGCGGGTGGATTCGGACGGACCACCCGAGCACTTGCCATCGCGCTCTCGGCGATCCAGGCCATGCTCGCTGCCCTGATGTTCGTCTCGCCGGTCGGCCCGCTGATCACCATCGGATTCGTGCTCAACGCTTCGCTGGTGTGGGCTGGGTTGGCAATCGGAATGCGAGGGATCGTTCCACGGCGCGCCCTGGTGATCGCATGGCTCGTGTCGATCCCGGTCACCTTCGTCCTGCTGAACGGCATCGCCGGCTCGCCGCTGCCGAGGGTGAGCTCGAACCTGTGGGGCGGGCTGCTGCTGACCGTGCTGCTGGCTGCCATCGGCATCATCCTGTCGTTCCCCTTGGGAGTGCTGCTCGCCCTGGGGCGCCGCAGCAGCCTGCCGGCCGTCCGCATCCTGAGCACGGCCTACATCGAGCTGATCCGAGGCGTTCCGCTGGTCACCATTCTGTTCATGGCTGACATCATGCTGCCCTTCTTCCTGCCGGGCGAGGTGCGGATCGACCGCGTCACGCGGGCGATGGGCGCAATCGCACTCTTCTCCGCCGCCTACGTCGCTGAGAACGTGCGCGGCGGCCTGCAGGCAATCCCGACCGGCCAGATCGAAGCCGCTCAGGCGCTGGGCCTGAGCACGGCGCGAACTACCATCGACATCGTGCTGCCACAGGCGCTGCGGTCAGTGATTCCGGCCAACGTCGGGCTTTTCATCAGCCTGTTGAAGGACACCACCCTGGTGGCGATCATCGGTCTCGCGGAACTCCTGGGGATCGGTCAGGCCATCCTCGCCCAGCCGGAGTCGCTGGGCGCACACCTGGAGGTCTTCGCCTTCGCCGGAGCGGTCTTCTTTGTGCTCTGCTACGCGATGTCGCAGGCCAGCTATCGGCTCGAGCGAGAGCTCGGCGTCGGGTCTCGGTGAATAGCGAGGTAAATGGTGAGCACGCCGATTGACGCGACGACTGCCGACATCATCGTGGCGCGCGACGTCCACAAGTGGTTCGGCCAGCTGCACGTTCTGCGCGGCATCGACCTGACCGTCAAGGCCGGCGAAGTGGTCGTCATCTTCGGCGCCTCCGGGTCCGGCAAGTCGACCTTCATCCGGACGATCAATCGCCTGGAGGAGCACCAGCAGGGGGAGATCTTCGTGGATGGGATCGAGCTGACGAACGACATCCGCAACATCGCCGCTGTGCGCAGCGAGATCGGGATGGTCTTCCAATCCTTCAACCTGTTCCCGCACCTGACCGCGCTGCAGAACATCACCCTGGCGCCGATGCGGGTGCGCCGCTGGCCGCGCGACCGCGCCGAGGAGGTCGGCATGCAGCTGATGACGCGGGTCGGCATCCCGGAGCAGGCGCACAAGTTCCCGGCCCAGCTCTCCCGCGGTCAGCAGCAGCGGGTTGCGATCGCCCGCGCGCTGGCGATGCAGCCCAAGATCATGCTCTTCGACGAGCCGACCTCCGCGCTCGACCCGGAAATGATCAGCGAGGTGCTCGACGTCATGCGCGAGCTGGCCGGGACGGGCATCACGATGCTATGCGTAACGCACGAGATGGGCTTCGCCCGAGCGGTCGCCAACCGGATGGTCCTGTTCGACGAGGGCGTCATCGTCGAGGAGGGTCCGCCGCAGCAGATCTTCGAGGCGCCGACGCAAGAGCGGACACGCCAGTTCCTCTCCCAGATCCTGCACTGAGCCGAGTCGAATCCACCGTCCCGGGACGTGACCGTGGCTTGCTGGAACTGGCTCCTGTCACCTTTTGGGGCCGATCCCTCCCTGTATAGGCATAGTGACCACCATCGTGGCTCCCGTCGCAGGTGCTGGCGAGATTGAGGCGGTCTACCGCCAGGACGGCGACCGCCTGTGGCGCGCGCTGTACGCCTTCGCCGGCAACGAGGATGTCGCCTCCGACGCGGTGGCCGAGGCCTTTGCCCAGGCGCTGCGCCGAGGCTCGGAGATTCGAGATGCACGCAGCTGGGTGTGGCGCTCAGCCTTCCGGCTTGCTGCCGGCGACCTGAAGCGCCAGTCCAGCCTCTCGCGCGGACCGATCCCGGAGGGCACCTTTCACGATGTGCACGCCGACGAGCAGCTGCTGGTCGCGCTCCAGGGCCTGACGCCGCAGCAGCGCGCAGTCATCGTCCTTCACTACTACGCCGACTGCCCGGTGCGCGAGATCTCGCGCCGCACCGGCATCAATCCGCTTGCCGTCCGCGCCCACCTGAGCCGCGGCCGGAAGCATCTCCGCGTCCTGCTGGGTGACGAGCGATGACCGACCTGCACACACGTTTCCGGACGCTCGACAAGCTGTCGGCGCCGAACCTCTGGTACGACATCGAGGAGCGAGCCATGGCCGCGCAGCCCACCACCCGTCGCAGCAGTGCCTGGGTCCTGATCGTGGTCACCCTACTGCTGGTGCTGGCCATCGGCGGGGCGGTGCTGGTCGGGTCCGGCATCATCAAGCTGCCGGTGACGGTTGATGCCTCGGCGAACCCGTCGGCGACCGCTGATGCGTCAGCCGATCCCTCAGCCGATGCCTCCGGGACCCCCGTCGAGCCGGTGCCGGCATCGTGGACCGCCACCGGGAGCATGATCCTGGACCGCACCGACCACACGGCTACCCTGCTACCCGATGGCACCGTGCTGGTCGTCGGCAGCGTCTTCCTCGCCGGACAGCCCGGCTGCAGCGCGCCCTCCGCAGCGACCGATCTATATGACCCGACCAACGGAACCTCGTCAGCGACCGGGAGC
>JBKKBV010000085.1:0-9984 GCA_046713375.1 Candidatus Limnocylindria bacterium | reverse complement strand
GACGCTGATCGCCTCCTCCATGCGCCGAGCCATCGCCTCGGTCAGGGTGGCGACGTCTGCGCGTCGGTCGCCGCTGAGCTCGGCCTCGATCAGCCAGGCGCGCGCATGGAACCGCTCTGGCCCGATGCGCCAGCTGGCAGCCACCAGGAGTGGCCGGCCGGAGATCAGCGCCAGGCTGGCCGGGCCGGTCGGCAGGCTGGTGGGCGTACCGAACAGGAGGGTGCGGTGCCCCTTCCCGGAGAGATCCCGGTCGGCCACCACCCCCGCGATGCCGCCCTTGCGCAGCTCGTCCATCAGCGGTCGTCGAGCCTTGGAGACCGGCACCACCGTCACCCCGCGCCCGCTGGCGCGCCGGGCGAGCAGGAAGTCGAAGAGGGCCTTCGGCCGGATCTCCTCGACCGGAACCACGGCGTGCAGGCCATGGGCGGCGACGAACGAGCCATACGGCTCGGCGTTCCCGAAGTGCAGCGTCGCGATCACGACGCCCCCTCGCAGGACCGGCTCCCAACGCTCCCAGTCATCGACGCTGACCATTGCTCCGACCTGCTCAATGGAGGCATGGGGGATGCGCAGCACCTCGAGGTAGTAGCGGGCATGCTCGACGAACGCCTGACGCACCAGCCGTCGGAAGGCAGGACCACTGGTGGGCCGACCGGTTGCCGCACTGACACGGGACAGGTTGGCGGCGACCAGGGTCCGGCGTCCGGACGCCAGTCGATACCAGCCCCAGCCGATGACATCCGCCAACGCGTAGGCGGTGCTTCGCGGCAGGAGGCTGGCAACCAGATCGGCGGCGCGCAGGCCGATCCCCAGCAAGCGGCCTCCCATCAGGCCGACGGCTTCGTCCAGTCCTCGCCGCGGCGCGCCGCATCGAGGGCAGCGCGCGCCCGCGCGCGATCGGCATCGGTCCCTGGCCAGACGGGGCGGAACATGTACCACTGGCCGGGGTCTTCGGCGATCACGCTGCCCAGTGCGTCGGCGAGCGCCTGGGTGGCGCGATAGGTCTCCGCCGGAGAGTCATTGGCGGCGGTGATCAGCGGCAGGCCACGGGTCCGGAAACGGTCGTTCGCCAGCCGGCTGCAGGCGACCGGCAGCATCGGTGCCCCCGAGCGGGCAGAGAGCGCGGCAGGGCCGGCGGGGAAGGTGGTCGGCTCGCCAAGGAACTCGACCGGCACGTCGCCGTCGCGGTAGCCGCCGTCGCAGAAGAGGACCAGGTTCTCTCCCGCCTTGAGCGCGCGGAAGAGGCCGCGCAGGCTGCGCCAGCCGATCAGGGTCAGGCCATGACGCGCGCGGATCGCGCGCAGGTGCTCATACAGGCGTCCGTAGGTCGTGTCGTCGGCGACGACGTGCATCTCGTGCCCGAATCGAAACAGCGCCGGCGCGATCAGGTCCATCCCGCCGATGTGGACCGTGCACAGCAGCACGCCGCGCTCGGTCGCGCGAGCTTCGTGGAGCAGCTCGAGGTTGTCGATCGCGACCAGCTTCGCGACGTCATCGGCCGTCAGCGTGCTCAGCCGCATGACGTCAACCAGGTACTTGGCGTAGTTGCGGAAGGCTCGGCGAGCTGCGCGCCGCACCCGCGGGTGATCGGCCGGCAGGTGCAGGACATGCGCCACGTTGGCGCGCACCACCGCGCGCTTGTCCCCGGTCAGGTCATGGGCCGCATTGCCCGCTGCCGCCGCGAGCGGGAGGACCAGCCAGCGTGGCAGGAAGTTGATGATCCGCTCGCCGAGCCGATAGCCCCAGTAGGTGAGCTGCTCCCGACGCCGCTCGCCCGCAGCGGCCCGTGGGCGCTCGACCTCAGTTGCGCTGGCCGTGCTGGACACCCGCTCAGTCTAGGTGACGGCGGCCCTGGCTTTGGCCGGAACGAGCTTGCGCTGCGTGCTCTTCGGCGGCGTCTCGGTGCCGACCAGCGTCTCGTTGTCGTCGCCGCGGATGAAGGCCTCGACCCGCTCATGGGCGACGTCATCGTGCAGCTGGCGCGGCGGACTCTTCATGAAGGAGGACGACGGCCCGACCAGCGTGCCCGCCAGCCCACGGTCCAGGCCGAGCTTCAGGCAGCGGATCGCATCGGTGATCACGCCGGCGCTGTTCGGCGAGTCCCACACCTCGAGCTTCAGCTCCAGGTTGAGCGGCACGTCGCCGAACGTGGTCCCCTCCATGCGGATATGGCACCACTTGCGGTCCTTGAGCCACGGGACGTAGTCGGACGGGCCGACGTGCACGTTGTCGTCGTCGATCTCGTAGTCGAGCATCGAGGTCATGGCGTTCGTCTTGCTGATCTTCTTGGACTCGAGGCGCTCGCGCTCCAGCATGTTAAGGAAGTCGGTGTTGCCGCCGAAGTTCAGCTGGTAGGTGCGATCGACCCGCACGCCACGATCCATGAAGAGACGGGTCAGCACCCGGTGGGTGATGGTGGCGCCGACCTGGCTCTTGATGTCGTCGCCGATCATCGGCAGGCCCCGCTCGGCAAAGCGCCGCTGCCAGTACGGCTCACGACCGATGAAGACCGGGATGGCGTTGATGAAGCCGACGCCCGCCTGCAGCGCCTGTTCGACGTACCACTTGGTGGCCTGCTCGGAGCCGACGGGCAGGTACGACACCATCACGTCGACCTTTCGGTCCTTGAGGATGCCCACGACGTCGGCGGTCGGGCCGGGCGCTTTCTCGATCACCTCTGACAGGTACTTGCCCAACCCGTCGTGAGTCATGCCGCGGTCGACCGTCACGCCGGTGTGCGGCACATCGGAGAACTTGATGGTGTTGTTCTGGCCCGCGAAGACCGCCTCGGACAGATCCTTGCCGACCTTGGTCTTGTCGACGTCGAAGGCCGCCACGAAGTCGATATCGCGGATGTGGTAGCCACCCAGGTTGACGTGCATCAAGCCGGGTACGAGGTCGTTGTCCTTGGCGTCCTCGTAGTAAGTGCGACCCTGAATCAGGCTCGAGGCGCAGTTGCCGACGCCGACGATCGCCACCCGAATCTTGCCGTCCGTGGGGCGATGTCCGTTGCGGGCGCCCTTGCCATTGGTGCTGGCCACGATTGCTATGTCTCCTCTGTGCTGTCGCCGGCGATGGCCGTCGGCGACTCTGTCATCTCGCGTTGAACGTGCCAGATGCGCTGGATGGTGGTTGCCACCGAGAGGGCGGCGACGGTGCCGATGGCGCCGATCAGGCCGATCCGCAGGCCGAGCCCGGCCAGCGCGATGCCGGCCACGATCAGGACCAGCCGCTCCGTGCGCGGAGCGAGCCCGACCGCTGCCGAGATGCCGAACGCCTCGGCCTTGGCTCGCGTGTAGCTGACCATGAACGAGCCGCACAGGGCGGCGAGCGCCAGGTCCACCGGCCCGATCGGATCGGCGTCGACCCGCAGGAAGTAGATGACGATACCGACGTACAGGATCGCCTCCGCGGCACGATCGAGGGTGGAGTCAAGGAAGCCGCCGAAGGGGGTTGTGCCGCCGGTGGCGCGCGCCAGGGCCCCGTCGACCGCATCGAGCAGCGACCCGGCGACGAGGATGATCGCGCCGGCCAGCAGCTGCCCCATGGCAACCAGCCCGGCCGCGACCGCGACCACCACGAATCCAATGACGGTGACCCGATTGGGCGTGATGCCGAGTCGCTGCGCCAACCGCACCAGGGGTGCCAGCAGTGCTCGCCCCGCCTCCTTCAGGCGATTCGACAGCAGCGAGCCGCCTCGCGGCAGCTGCCCGGCCTGCGGATGGCTAGCCGACATCGGCCACCTCGGAGCTGCGGTTCGGGCGCGCCATGCCGATCCCGGAGGTCCCGCCGATCAGTCGGGCCTCCAGTTCGTGCAGCTCCTCGAAGGCGGCGGTTCGCAGCCGGCAGATCACCTCCCGGCCCTGGCGTTGCGTCTCGACCAGGTCGGAGAGTCGCAGGATGCGCAAATGCCAGCTGATGAGTGGCTGGGACAGTACGACGCGCGCTGACAGCTCGTTGACGGGCATGGGGCCGAACTCGGCCAGCAGGCTGATGACCCGCAGCCGGGTCTCGTCACCCAGCGCGCGATAGAGGGTTCGCAGGCGGCGCAGATCTCGCTCCGCGCGGGTCTCGGTGGCTAGCGTCATTGCGTAGTGCTTCTTTATCAAATGCGGATTGATATAAGCGGAGGCTTATGATATGTCGCGACCTGCAGACCGTCAAGGGGCCAGGAATCGCCCGTGCTAGACTCCGGCGGAGGTGCACCCGTGACGAGTTCCACGCCCGACGCGCTGTGGGCCTCGCGGTCGGTTCGCACGCTCAAGCCCGCAGCGGTCGTGTGCGAGGGCGTCAGTCGCAGACAGCGCGGGCAGCGCCTCCTGGATGACCTGACCATGGTGGTCGGCGTCGGTGCGCGCCTGCTCCTCGTCTCGCAGCCGGAGCAATCGGCATCCATGCTGCTGCGGATCCTGGCCGGCCTCTCACGAACGCAATCGGGAATCGTGCGACTGGCGGGCGTGGCCCGCCCCGACAGCTCCCCGACGGGCTGGGCACGACGGGTCGGATACGTGGGTCCGGAGGCGGGGATCTACCCGTGGATGACGCCGCGCGAGGTACTCGACCTGGCGGGCCGCATCGCCGAATACGACCCCCCCGACATCCAGCGTCGGATCGACTGGGTGGCAGACCACTATCGGATCGGGATCCATCTCGACAAGCCGATACGCCGCGGCGGGGAGCCGTTGGCCCAGCGGGTTGCCCTCGCCTCGGCGATGCTGACCGAGCCCGAGGTCCTCCTCCTGGATGAGCCGCTGCGAGCGGCAGACGCTGAGGAGCGGGAGCGGCTGCTGACCATCCCGGGTCGGCGCCGCACCGTCGTGATCGCGAGCCGCTATCCGGCCAGCGAGGCGGGCCTGGTGAACCAGGTCGCTTTCCTGCGAGAGGGTCGCCTGCTCCTGCACGTTCCCGTTGACGAACTCGCGCAGAGGGGCCTGGCGCTCTCGCAGCGTGGCATCGACGCGATGATCGAGCTGAACGCGGCGGAGGCCGGATGAGACGCCTCTGGACGCTCACCCGCATGGCGCTGCACGAGCTGTGGATCAGCTTCCGGCTGATCTCGCTGATCGGCCTGCCGGTGGTCGGCGGGATGCTGGTCAGTGCAGTGCCGCCCGAGTTCGCGGGCGAAACGGCGGTCGGGGGGGCCAGCTTCTGGTACGCCGTCGCCGCCGGCGTCGCGATCTCCATTGCGTCGGGACTGGCGGCCCTGACCATGGCCCATGAGCGCCGCCGCGGAACATTGGCCTGGATGGCGGTGCGGGCCGTGCCGCGCGCGTCGGTCCTCTTCTCGTGGTTCCTGGCCTTCGCCATCCTGCTCATCGCCGGCCTCGCACTCGGTGCAGTTGGTGCCTGGCTGGCGGTCATCGGTCGCGCCGAATCACCGCCCGACGCGCTTCCCTTCGCCGCCGCGGCTGCCGCAGCCGCCGGCACCGCCCTGGCCCTCGTGGCTGCCGGCCTCATGATCGGCACCGTGCTGCCAACCGTGCCGGCGACCCTCCTTGCGGTGGCCGTCAATGCATCCCTCGTTACGGCGGCGTTCCTGGCGCCGTTGAGCGCCCTTCCGCTCCCGCTCGGTGGCCTCGGCCTGCTCACGTACATGGACTCCGCCGTTCGCCCGGTGGCGGGCGCGCTCCAGTCAGCGGGGGCCGCCCTGGCGTCGGCAGCCGTTCTGCTCGTGCTGGCCGGCGCGGCGCTCGAGCGCAGCGATCTGTGAGGCTCGCCGCCTGGGGGATCCTGGCGGTAGCCTCCCTTGGCGTCTTCCTGGGGGGCGCGGAGCTGATGGTGGTCGCCATCGCGCTTCCGTCGATCGTCGCCGACTTCGGCGGCTGGGCCGATCTGGGTCGCGCCAGCTGGATCGTCAACGGCTACCTGCTCGCCTACATCGTGGCGATGCCGCTGGCTGGACGGGCGGCCGACCTGTGGGGCGCACGTCGCCTGTACCTCATCGCGCTTGGACTCTTCTGCCTCGGCAGCCTGGGCGCAGGCCTGTCACGCGTCGCCGGTCCCGAGAGCGGCCTCACCTGGCTGATCGCCTCACGGGTGGTGCAGGGACTGGGCGGCGGAGCCCTGGTCCCACTCTCGATGGCCCTGGCCAGCCACCTCTTCTCTGGCCGAGCCCGAGCGACGGCGCTGGGGATCGAGGGGGCGGCGACCTTCGTTGGGATGGCGGTCGGGCCTGCCTACGGGGCCTGGGTCCTGCTCAACGTGGCGCTGCCGATCCCTGGTCTCGACGTGGTCGGCTGGCAATGGATCTTCTTCCTGAACGTGCCGGTTGGCCTCCTGGTCCTGCTCCTCCTCTACGTGGTGGCTGGTGGGGTCGAGACGCCGCGCGCACCGGGCCGCCTGGACCTGGCGGCTGGGCTGCTCGCGTCGGTGGCGCTGGTGGCCGGGGTCGGAGCGTTGTCGCTCGCAGGCGAGCGCGGCTGGGACGACACCGTCGTCCTTGGCGGCCTGGCAGCGTCGGCCCTATGTCTCGTCGTCTTCGTGCTGCGCGAGCTGCGACAGGCCACGCCGCTGATCGATCCGCGCCTCTTCGCCGACGTGCGCTTCGCGGCCTCGAACGGTGTGAGCCTGCTCACCGGGTACACGCTCGCCACGGCCATCATCGGCGGCCCCGTCTTCGTCAACCGGGTGCTGAACGCCGGCGCGGACCAGTCGGCGGCTGCGCTCACTGCCCTGACGATCGCAATCGCGATCGGTGCGGTCGTCGGCGGGGTGGGGTCTGGCCTGGTCGGCCAGCGGCTCACTGCCGTCGCCGGAGTGGGGCTGACCATCATCGGCCTCTGGTTCGCCGGCGGCTGGGGGGTCGAAACGGACCTGGCGCGATTGCATCGCGACCTGGCCATCTTCGGCGCCGGATTCGGGCTCACCGTCTCGCCCCGGGCGACGGCTGCGGTCGAGGCGGCCGGCCCATCGGCCTACGGGGTCGCGAGCGCCATGCTGCAGGTGACCCGCACGATCGGGATGAGCGTCGGCCTGGCGCTGCTGACCGGCATCGGCCAGAATCGGATCGACGAGCTGACCGCCCTCATCAACGACGCGGAGCGTCGCGACGCCCTGGTGACGAGCCTGGGGCACGCCGAGTTCGTGGGCGTCGACCCGCGCTCGAGCCTGGCGCTGGTAGACCTGCTGGAGGCCTGGTCGCGCGGTGAGGCGGCCGGCGTCCTGCGCCTGGTCCTCCAGATCGCGCTCGTCGTGGCGGTGATCACGGTGATCCCGGCGCTGCTGGTCGGAGGTCGGCGCCGCGCAGGCTAGAAGAGCGGGTCGGCGATGATGATCAGCTCGCCCCAGTTGCGATTGAAGCCTTGGCTGGTCTGCAGGGTCAGGCGCTCGTAGTCGGTGGGGACCGCCCATTCCGCGCCGGGGCAGTTGCCCGGCGGCGGGTACTGGAGCGCCAGTGGGGGGTTGGGCATCGGATCTTTGCGATCGTCGGGGCAGCTGACGTTGGGGTGAATCTCAGTCACGACGTAGCGCAGGACGGTCTTGTCGGACATTCCGATCTTCACCACCGCTCCGAGCGTCACGTTCCAGAGGCGCTTGAAGATGTGCTGAACTGCGTGGCCGACGATGTAGGTGCTCGTGCCGCGCCCAGGCTCCGAGCTCTGGTAGAGAACGTACGCGGCGTCGTCCGGCGGAAAGCCCCCCTGGCCGACGGTCGCGTGCTTGACCGCCACGTTCAGGTCGACCGACTCGACCTGGAGCTGGACCGCCACCCAATCGTCGGGGATGGGCGTAGCCGTGGGGGTCGGCACCGGCGTGAATCCCGATGGCTCGGGCGTCGGAGTGGGAGTGGCCGCCGCCACCTCACTCGGATCGGGAATCCCCGGCAGGCTGGTTCCCGGCCTGTCGACCGGCAGCTGCCCGGCCAGGATGAGCGAGGCCCCGACCACGGCCAGGAGCAGGGGCAGCACGATTCCCGGCGCGGAGGATCCTTTCATCGGCCCGAGTCTACCGTGGCGGCCCGCTCAGGGCAGACTGGCAGCCGATGCCCGCAGGAAGCTGATGATCGGGTCCGGGAAGAGTCCCAGCACCAGCACGCCGGCCACGGAGATGGCAAGCGCGAAGGCGGTGAGCGGCGAGCGGTCGATCGGCGCTGGGTCGGCCTCGGGCTCGCGCATGTACATGTAGACGATCACGCGCAGGTAGTAGAAGGCCGCAAGGGCGGCGTTCAGGGCGATCGCCACGGCCAGCCAGGCGACCCCCGCATCGACGGTCGCGACGAGCACGTACAGCTTGGCGAAGAAACCGACCGTGGGCGGGATCCCGGTCAGGGAGAGGAGCAGGATGGCCATCGCCGCGGCCAGGGCGGGAGCCCGTCCCGCCAGCCCGGCGAAGGCGGACAGGCCGCCAAAGCGGCGTGGGTCACGCTGCAGCATGCCGACCACGCTGAAGGCGGCGATGTTCATCACCCCGTAGCCGAGGACGTAGAACAGGATCGCCTCGATCCCCTGGGCCCGGATGGTGGGGTCAGTGGCATGGGCGAACGCGGCCAGGCCGGCAATGATATAGCCGGTGTGCGCGATGCTCGAGTAGGCGAGCATCCGCTTCACGTTCGTCTGAGCCAGCGCCACGATGTTGCCACCGGTCATGGTCAGCACGGCCAGGATCGCCATCACGCCGTACCAGTCGGCACCGCTGACGCCCAGCCCCTCGGCGAAGATGCGGACCAGCAGCGCGAACGCACCGAGCTTGGGGCCGACCGACAGGAAGCCGGTGATCGGGGTCGGTGCGCCCTGGTAGGCGTCCGGTGTCCAGTAGTGGAATGGCACCGCGGCCGCCTTGAAGGTCGAGCCCACGGTCAGCATGGCGATCGCGACGAGGCCGCCCGGGCCGCCATCGGTTACCAGGCCACCGATCTCCGACAGGCGAGTCGAATGGGTCAGGCCGTAGGTCCAGCTGATCCCGAAGAGCAGGATGGCACTGGCGAAGCTGCCGAGCAGGAAGTACTTCAGCCCGCCCTCGTTGCTGTAGCGATCGGTCTTGTGGTAGCCGGCCAGCAGGTAGGCGGGCATCACCATCAGCTCCAGGCCGATGAAGAGCGTGATCAGGTCGCTCGCCGAGGCCAGCACGAACATCCCGCTCAGGCTGAAGAGGAGGATCACGTTGAACTCACCGAGCGGCAGCCTGCGCTGGGCGAGGTAGGCGGGCGCGAAGAGGGCGGCCAGGATCCCGATCACCACCGTGGCGACTTTGAAGAAGACCGACAGGTCGTCGACGCGGTAGAAGCCGGCGAAGACGGTCTGGTTGAGGCCCCACACCGTCCAGCACGCATATCCCACGAAGCCGAGGCCGATGACGGTGATCGGCGTCAGCAGCCACTTGTCCTCGCGCCGCAGGAAGAGATCGATGGTCAGCACCACCAGCACCAGGACCGTGAGCGAAAGCTCGGGCAGGATCGCGGACAGGTCGTCGGCATTCATGGCTGCGCTACCACGGCAGGCTCCAACTGGTGAGGCCGGGCGAGGCGTTCACGACGTCCAGGATCCTCTCCACCGGCGCGGAGATCGCGTCGAGGACGGGGCCGGGCAGGACGCCGAGCCCCACCACCAGCAGGATCAGCGGTGTCAGCGACAACCATTCGTTGCGGGTCATATCGGTCAGCGCCGGCCAGAAGCGTCGCATCCAGTCGGACGGGACGGCGAAGAAGACGCGCTGGAACATCCACAGCATGTAGACCGCGCTGATGATGACCACCAGCATCGTCGTCGCCGCGACCCAGCCGGAGTACTGGAACGCGCCGAGCAGGACCAGGAACTCGCCGATGAAGCCGGACAGCCCGGGCAGCCCGATGCTGGCGAAGGTGAAGAGCCCGAAGATCGCCGCGTAATGCGGCAGCCGGGCGTTGAGGCCGCCCATGTGCGCGATCTGGCGATCGTGGGTCCGCTCGTAGATGACCCCCACCAGCAGGAAGAGGGCGCCCGTCGTCACCCCGTGGCTGATCATCTGGAAGACGGCGCCCTGCAGCCCCTGGGTGTTGAAGACGAAGAC
>JBKKBV010000084.1:0-8348 GCA_046713375.1 Candidatus Limnocylindria bacterium | reverse complement strand
ACGGCCGCTGGCACGGCAGGCGTCGAGGAGCCGGCGGGATGACCGACGCCGGCTTCGTGATCGCCGCATACGGCGTGATCCTGGGCGGGATCGCCCTGTACGCCGGCCTCCTGGCCCGCCGGCTGCGCATCGCGCGCGACGCAACGCGGCGCCGCACCGACGACGTCGACACACCCGGATGACCCTGGCTCGGCCCGTCCTGCCGCCCCTGCCGCCGCGTGGCCGTCGCTGGGGTCTGCTGGCAGGTGTAGCGGTGGTCGTCGGCGTGATCGCCTACCTGGCATACAGCAGCGTCGGCGACGCGCTCGTGTACTACCTGACCCCCACCGAGCTCCTGGCGCGAGGCCCGGCGGAAGTGGGCAAGACCGAACGGCTCGGCGGCCTCGTCAAGGTGGGGAGCATCTCCGGTGAGGCCCCGGACCTGACCTTCATCCTGACCGATGGGACCACGGAGATCCCGGTGCACGCGGCAGCCGCTCCGACCCGATCGTTCCGCGAGGGTGTCGGCGCCGTGGTCGAGGGCGAGCTGCGGGCCGATGGTGTCTTCGAGGCATCCCAGGTGATCGTCAAGCACGACGAGAACTACGTCGCCCCCTCCGGAAGCGGGGTGCCGACCCAGGCCTTCGACCCCGGCTCGTGATCCCGACGCTGGGGCACATCGCCGTGGTCATCGGGCTGGCGGCGACCGTCTACGCCGCCGGAGCCTTTGTGATTGGTGGTCGCAGCGGGGATGCGGCGGTGCTGGCCAGCGCTCGGCGCGCCATGTACGCCGCGTTCGCGCTGGTCGCGCTCGCATGCCTGGCGATGGTCGTCCTGCTGCTGTCCCACGACTTCAGCGTCCTGTATGTGGCGCGCAACAACGCGACCACCACGCCGCCCTTCTACTCCGTCATCTCGCTATGGGCGGCGCTCGAGGGATCGATCCTGTTCTGGACCCTGCTGGCGTGCGGCTGGGCGAGCCTGGTGCTGTATCGATATCGCACGCGTCTGCCGGCGCTGATGCCATGGGTTGGGGCGACGCTCGCGCTGGGGACGGCCTTCTTCTTTGCGGTGATGGCCTGGCCGAGCGACCCGTTCGTGCGGGTGACCCCCATCGGCCTCGAGGGAAACGGACCGAACGCGCTCCTCCAGAACCACCCGTTCATGGGACTCCATCCGCCACTCCTGTACCTGGGCTATACCGGCATGGCGATCCCGTTCGCCTTCGGCATGGCTGCCTTGATCACGCGTCGCACCGACGAGGAGTGGCTGGCGGTGGTGCGCCGATGGACGCTGGTGCCGTGGATCTTCCTCACCGCCGGAATCGTGGCCGGCGGATGGTGGAGCTACGCGGTGCTCGGCTGGGGCGGCTACTGGGCGTGGGACCCAGTCGAGAACGCGGCGCTCCTGCCGTGGCTGACGGCTACCGCCTTCATCCACTCCAGCATGGTCGCCGAGCGGCGTGGCACGCTCCGAACGTGGACCCACGCGCTCGTGATCGCGACCTTCGTGCTGACCCTGGTGGGCACCTTCCTGACGCGTTCCGGGGTCGTCAACAGCGTCCACGCCTTCACCACTTCGGGGATCGGGGCATGGTTCGCCTCCGCGATCCTGGTGACGCTGGGCATCGCGCTGGGCCTCCTCGTCTGGCGCCTCCCCGACCTGCGGGACCGTCGCCCGCCGGGAGCGGTGGTGAGCCGTGAGTCGGCCTTCCTGTTCAACAACGTGCTCTTCCTGGGGCTCACCTTCGCCATCCTCTTTGGCACCCTCTACCCGGTCCTGGTCGAGGCCACCACAGGGGCAAAGGCCAGCGTGGGGGCGCCATGGTTTAACCGGGTCAACGCGCCAATCTTCGTGGCGCTCCTCTTCCTGGCCGGGGTTGGGCCGGCGCTTCCGTGGGGCGGCGCGTCATGGGCGACCGTCCGCGAGCGATTCGGGATTCCGATCCTGGCGGGCGTCGGGGTCGTGGTCGCGGCCTGGGCGCTCGGAGTGCGTGACGCAGCGCCGCTCGGGATACTGGGGTTGGCGACCTTTGTGCTGGGGGTGATGGGCGACGAGGTCGTGCGCGGCGCGCGCTCCCGCGCTCGGTCCCGCGGTGAGGCTGCGCCAATTGCCCTGTGGCGGCTGGCGACCCGCAACCGGCGCCGATACGGTGGCTACCTCGCGCACGTCGGCGTCTGCGTCATGGCCGTCGCGATCGCGGTCTCCGCCACGCTCGGAAGCGACCGGACCGTGACGCTGGAGCAGGGTGAGAGCTTCTCCATCGGCCCCTACACCGTGACCTACGACGAGCTTGTCACCGAGCCACTTGCCTCGGATCCGCGGGTGATCGAGACACGCGCCGAGCTCACCCTGGCCGGCCCGCAATCCGGGCCCATCGCAACCTCCCTGCGCGACTACCCCAACTCGTCGACCGCCATCGCCACGCCGGTGGTTCGCACCGCGCTCGGCGAGGACCTGTACGTGACGCTCCTCGGCCACAGCACGACCACGGGGGCGACAACCCTTCGGGTCTTCATCAATCCGCTGGTGACGTGGATCTGGGCCGGCGGCGCGATCGTCGCGCTCGGCGCCCTCTTCGCGATCTGGCCAGATCGCCGCAGGACCGCGGTCCAGGCCGCCGCGGCGGGAGCCTGAACGATGCGCCTGTCCCGGCTGCGCTGGCTCTTGGTCCCGCTGGTGGTGCTTCCGGTCAGCTGGCTCCTCTTCACAGGCCTGGGGCGCGACCCGCGGCTCATTCCATCACCGCTGGTCGGGAAGCCGATGCCGGCATTCGCGGGGACGACCCTCGAAGGGAGCCAGTTCTCGTCAGCCGATCTGGCTGGCAAGCCGGCGGTCATCAACTTCTGGGCCAGCTATTGCATCCCCGCCTGCGTGGATGAGCACCCGGTCCTGCTGGACCTCGCGGCGCGTCACGGCAGCGAGCTGCAGATGGTCGGGGTGCTCGTCGACGATGCGCCCGATGACGCGCGCGGCTTCCTGGCTCGCTACGGGGAGGTCAGCTGGCCGAACATGCTCAACGCCGACGGCGCCATCTCCATCGACTACGGCGTGACCGGTCCACCGGAGACCTTCTTCGTCGATGCGCAGGGGATCGTCGTGGCCCGCCACTGGGGGCCGCTGACGGGCGAGGTGGTGGCCTCCCAGCTTGCCGCGCTGGGCCTCGCGCCATGAGACGACTGGCGCTCCTGGTCGCGGTCGCCGCGCTGCTCGCGCTCGGCGGGCTGGTCGTCCTGGAGCTGGTGCGCCCTTCCCCGGCACCGACCCAGGTCGAGCAGGCGGAGCAGATCGCCGCGGAGCTGCGCTGCCCGGATTGCCAGGCGCTCTCGGTGGCCGAGTCGCAGACGGCCACCGCCGCCGCCATCCGACGTCAGATCGTCCAACAGCTGGCAGCGGGGCAGACCCCCGACCAGGTTCGCGCACATTTCGTGGCCCGCTACGGCGAATGGATCCTGCTGGCGCCCACCTCGCCGCTCGCCTGGTGGATCCCAGCTGCGGCGATCGCGGTCGGCATCGGTGTCTTCGCGTGGTGGCTGCGGCGCGGCCGATCTGGAGTCGAGCCTGATTCCCCGCCCGCGACGCTTCGGTCGCGGGAGCAGATCCGTGACGAGGTCGAGCAGCTCGATGCCTGACCTCGCCCAGTGGGCCTTCCTCGCGGCGATCGGAGTGACGGTGGCGGCCGCCATCGCCTGGCCACTGCTTCGTCCCAGCTCACCTGCGGACACCCTGGATGCGCATGCCGAGGCCGAGGCGCGTGCACTACGCCACCGGGTGGCGCTCGACGCGCTGCTCGACGTGGAGGCGGATCGCCGGGCAGGCTCGCTCGACGACGCTTCCTACAAACGGGAGCGCGACGAGGCCGAGGCGCGAGCGGCTGAGACGCTGGAGACCCCTCCGCTCCAGGCGCCCCTCCCACCTGTCACGACCGGCACCGGGCGCAGGGGGGCGGTTGCGCTCGGAGCACTGGTCGCGGTCGCCCTGCTGGTCGGGTTTGCCCTGCCCGGGTCGATCGGCCTGGGCCAGCGCAGCGTCGTGAACCAGGCACTCGCCGACGCGATCGGCCAGGAGGAGGATCGCCAGGCGGAGCTCCAGCGCCTGCTTGACCTGTTCGCATCCAACCCACGTGATCCGCAGGTGGTCTCCGACCTCGCCGATGCCTATCTGGCGGGCGGGAGCGCCGAGGATCTGCGGCTGGCGGCGTACGCGCTGCAGCTGCTGCTCGGCCTCGAACCGGAGAACCACTCAGCCTATCGGCGCCTCATCAACGCCTATCTCGTCACCGGCTATTACGAGCAGGCCACGGCGGCGACAGATGCGTACGCCACCGTCGCGGGTCCCGCCGAGCCGGATATCCCCTTCTACCGCGGAGTGATTGCGTTCCGCAGTGGCGATGAGACGACGGCGGTGCGGGAGTTCGATCGGTTCCTCGAGCTCGCGCCGGACGATGGCCGCGTGCCGATGGTCAACGGCCTGCGAGCGGAGGCGGCGGGCGAGCTGCCGGGAGCAAGCTCCGCCCCGTGAGGGGCTAGGCGTCCGCCAGGACGCGGTCGAGCGTGCGCTGCAGGGCGTCGAGCTCGGCAGGCGGGATGCGATCCAGGAAATGCGCTCCCACCCCGCGGAGGTGAGTGGGGGAGGCGCGCCGCAGTCGCTCATACCCAGCGTCGGTCAGGGTCGCCCATGAGCCGCGCCGGTCGGTGTCGCATGACGTACGCCCAACCAGGGAGTCCGCCTCGAGCCGATCGACCAGGCGCGTCACGCCGCTGCGTGACAGGACCAAGTGGTCCGCCAGCTCGCTCATGCGCAGCTGACGGTCGGTGGCGCGCGCCAGGACGAGCAGCACCTCGTACTCGCCGAGGCCAAGTGACTGCTCGGCCTGCAACTCGCGCTCCAGCTGGCGGCGAATCTGGGCATGCGCGACCAGGAACGAGCGCCAGGTCTCCAGGCGCGGGTCGCGTGGTCCGGGAATCGTGTTCTGAGCGGTCATCGTTGACACGACAACTATATCAGGCACCCTCGGCCCTCGGGAGCTCGACCCAGAAGGTCGAGCCCTCGCCTTCGACGCTCTGCACGCCGACCGAACCGCCGTGCGCCTCGGCGATGTGGCGCACGATGGCCAGCCCCAGTCCCGCACTGCCGCCGCCCGTCGCGTCGTCGGACTCCTGGGCCCGGGAGCGGTCGACCTTGTAGAAGCGCTCGAAGATCCGCTGCTGGTTGGCCTCAGAGATCCCGATCCCGTCGTCGGCGACCGTGAACCGCACCCCACCCTCGGTCGGCACCCAGCGCAGTCGCACCTCTCCTCCCGGGCGGTTGTACTTGACCGCGTTGTGGGCGAGGTTGAGGAGCGCCTGGCCCAGGCGGCCCGCATCGGCGTTAACCCGGACGTCAGCCGCGTAGGGCACGGGAGTCAGACGGACGGCGATGCCGCGACGCGCAGCCACCGGGCCGATTCGCTCGGCCACGTCGGCGACCACCGCGGTCGGGTCGACCGGCTCGAGCCGCAGCGTGGTCTCGCCCGACTCGATCATGGACAGGTCGAGCAGCTCCGCCACGAGCTGCGCCAGGTGGTCCACCTCACGCTCGATCTGCGCGGCGAACTGGCCGGCGGTGGTGGCGTCTTCGACGGCGCCGGCGGACAGCGTCTCCGCCAGCAGCTTGACGGAGGCCAGCGGCGTGCGGAGCTCGTGGCTGATGTTGGTCACGAAGTCGCGGCGCACGCGCTCCGCTCGGCGCAGGGCAGTGATTTCGTGCAGCGCCAGCACGAGCTCTCCGCCGCCGAGCGGAACGGCGTCGACGGCGAATGCCCGACCGCCGCGTGGTCCCAGGTCGGCCTCGCCCAGCGACGGGGAGCGCTCGCCTGACGCACGTCGTGCCAGGGCATCCAGCGGCGCGGACCCGAACGCCGCGATCAGGCTCATCCCGATCAGCTCGTCCACCGGGCGCTGGGCGAGCATGGCAGCACCGGCGCCGGCCCGCGTGATGCGCAGCTGGTCGTCGACGATCAGGAGGATGTCGCCTGCGGTGCGCTCGAGCAGCGCCGCGAAGGCGGCCGCTGCCAGCGGATCAGCGGACATCTGGGCGGGGCGCGAAGGCGTAGCCGACCCCACGCACGGTCCGGAAGTAGTTGTGCCCGTCGAGTGCGCGCAACTTCGAGCGCAGCCAGCTGACGTGCACATCCACGGTCCGGCTGTCACCCCCGAAGTCGTATGGCCAGATGCGGGTCAGCAGCTGGTCGCGGGTGAAGATGCGACCGGGGTGCGCCGCCAGGTGGGCGAGGAGCTCGAACTCCTTGGTCGTCAGGCGCAGCGGCTCCCCGTTGAATGCTGCCAGGTGCCGGCCGAGGTCGATCAGCAGAGATCCGCTGCGCACCTCGGCCAGCCGCTCGTCTTCGGCCGCCTCCGAGCGACGCTGGCGGCGCAGCACGGACTCGACCCGGGCGAGCAGTTCGGGGCGGCTGAACGGCTTGGGGATGTAGTCATCGGCGCCCACCTTCAGGCCGACCACCCGGTCGATCTCGCCTCCCTTGGCCGACAGGATCACGACCGGCGTGTCAATCCCTTCGGCGCGTATGGTCCGTAACACCTCGAGGCCGCTCATGCCGGGCAGCATCAGATCGAGCAGCATCAGGTCGACCCCGCCGTCGCGCGCCGCGGCAAGCGCCTGCTCACCGTCCACAGCACCGCGGACCTCGTACCCCTCGCGCTCGAGGTTGAAGACGAGCGCCTGGCGCAGGGTCCGATCGTCCTCCACGACCAAGATGCGCCGCTTCACGCCGGACAACGGAACCAGTCGCTCAGGGATTGAGGTCCTCGATCTGCCCGGTCACCAGGAAGACGACGTCCTCCCCGATGTTGGTGACCCGGTCGCCCAGCCGCTCGAGATGATGCGCAGCAAAGAGCATGTGCGTGGCCTGTCGGGCTCGATCCGGAGACGTCTCCATCAGGGCGATCGAGGCCTCGTACACGCTGGCGTACAGGGCGTCGAGCTCATCGTCCCCGGCGCACACCTCACGCGCCTCTTGTTCGCTGACATCGACGAGGGCCCGCATGGCGGCGCGCAGCTGCGAGCGGCAGAGCTGCTCCATCTCGGGGATCTGACGGAAGATTGGCTGCTCCGGCTCGGAGGCGAGCTGCTGCGCCAGTTTGGCGATGCTGGTCGCGTAGTCGCCCATCCGCTCAAGCTCGGCCGCCGCGTGATAGAGGGCGAGCAGCTCGCGCACGTCGCGGGCCACCGGTCCCTGCCGCGCGATGAGCGAGGTGATCTCCTGGTTGATCGAGCGCTGGAGCTCATTGACGTCGCCATCCTCCCAGCGCACCTGGTCCGCCAGCTCGACGTCGCGCTCGACCAGCGCGCGTGCGGCGCGCTCGACGGCTCTTTCCACAAGGGCGCCAAGGCGCAGCACGTTGTCCTTCACCGCGCCGAGGGCCTGCTCGAAGGTCGGGCGCAGGTGCTCGTGCCCATGGCCGACCCTGACCCCGGCCTGCCCGCTGCCCCTCTCCATGACGCGCCTCCTAGCCGAACCGGCCGGTGATGTAGTCCTCAGTGAGCCGATGCTCAGGTCTGGTGAAGATCTGGTCGGTGGTGTCCATTTCAACAAGGTAGCCCGCTCGGTCGTCGCCCATCGTCAGGAATGCGGTCACGTCGCTCGCTCGGGCCGCCTGCTGCATGTTATGGGTCACGATCACGATCGTGTAGTTCTGCTTGAGCTCGTGCATCAGCTCCTCGATCCGCAGGGTGGCGACCGGGTCGAGAGCGGAGCACGGCTCGTCCATCAGGATGACATCGGGCTCGACCGCGATCGCGCGCGCGATGCACAGGCGCTGCTGCTGCCCACCCGACAGTGCGGTCCCCGGCGTGGTGAGCTTGTCCTTGACCTCGTCCCAGAGGGCTGCGCGGCGCAGCGACTGCTCGACCCGCTCATCCATGTCGCCCTTGTAGCCCGCCACGCGGGGACCGAACGCCACGTTGTCGTAGATCGACTTTGGGAATGGGTTCGGCTTCTGGAAGACCATCCCGATCCGCCGGCGCACCTCCACCGGATCGACCTCCGGCGCATACAGGTCGACCCCGTGGTACAGGATCTGACCCTCTGAATGAGCGCTCTGGACCAGGTCGTTCATCCGGTTGAACCCGCGCAGCAGCGTGGTCTTGCCGCATCCGGACGGACCGATGATGGCCGTGATCTGGTGCTCCCGGATCTGGAAGGTGATCTCCTTCAGCGCCCGGAACGCGCCGTAGTAGGCGCTGAAGGCCTGCACGTCGAAGACGACCTCGGCGTCGCCCACCCCGGCGGACGGCGTCTCGCGGGCCTCGATCGTCATGCGGGGGCGAACCTCCACGGCTTGGCGCTGTTCGGTGATCGTCATGCGGTG
>JBKKBV010000083.1:0-3139 GCA_046713375.1 Candidatus Limnocylindria bacterium | reverse complement strand
CGCGGCGTCAGCGCCCAACGAAGCGCGGCTCCCGCTTCTCGCCGAACGCGGCCGACCCCTCGGCGTGGTCCTCGGTGCGGCCCGCCAGCTCCTGGAGCGAGGCCTCCATGGCCAGGCTCTCGGCCAGCAGCGCATCCTCGGCGTGGTTGATGGCCCGCTTGGCCAGGCCGATCGCCCGCGTCGGGGCGTCCGCGAGCTTCGCGGCTGCGGCCTGCACGGTCGCCGACAGGTGGTCTGCCGCCACGACCTCGTTGACCAGGCCCGCCGCCTGGGCCTCCGCCGCCCCCAGCGGTTCGCCGCTGAAGATGAGCGCCGCTGCCCGGTGGCGCCCCAGCGCGCGGACCAGGGTCCGGGTCGAGCCCGAATCGGGCACCAGGCCGATGCGCACGAAGGCCTGGATGAAACGCGCCTCCTCGCTGGTGTAGACGAGGTCGCAGGCGAGGGCCAGCGAGACGCCGGCTCCAGCTGCGACGCCGTTGACGGCTGCGATGACCGGCTTCGGCAGCTCGCGGATGGCGACGATCAGCGGGTTGTACTCATCGGTCAGGACGCGGCGAAAGGCTCGTTCGGTGGCGCCGCCTCGCAGATCGGCCCCGCTGCAGAAGCCACGTCCCGCCCCGGTCAGGACGATGGCGCGGACGGTGTCGTCGCGTGCGGCCGCCTTGACGGCCGCCAGCAGCTCGCCTCGCATGGCGCCGTTCAGGGCATTGAGGGACTCGGGCCGGTGGAGGGTGATGGTGGCGACGCCATCGGCCACGCCGACCAGGATCGTCTCGTAGTTGGCCTCGGGCATGTGGCGGATTCTATCCTCAGACTGGATACGGCCGACGAGTGGCCCGCTAGGAGGTTGATCGAATGGATCGAAGCGACATCGAACGCTGGCTGGCCGCCTACCGCCGCGCCTGGGAGACCGATGACCCGGAGGCCATTGCCGCTCTCTTCACCGAGGAGGCGATCTATGCGCCGCGGCCATTCGGCAAGGCGTGGACAGGTCGGGATGAAATCGTCGCGAACTGGATCGAGCTTGGCGATTCGAAGAATTCCTGGCAGTTCGAGTCTGAGATGGTTGCGCTCGACGGCGATACGGCTGTGGTGCGCGGCCTGACCACCTACCCCGCGCATGACGGCGAGCCGGAGGAGGTCTACAGCAACATCTGGGTGGTTCGCCTGGCACCGGACGGACGCGCCCGCTCCTTCGCCGAGTGGTGGGTCGAGCTCCCCGCGCCGAAGGCCTAGCGGCCGGTGAAGTCGGGGTCCCGCTTCTCCAGGAAGGCGGCCATCCCCTCCTTCTGGTCGTCAGAGGCGAACAGGAGGTAGAAGAGCCGGCGTTCGTGCGCCAGCGCATCGGTCAGGCTCATCTCGTAGGCGGCGTTGACCGCTTCCTTGGCCAGACGCAGCGCAAGCGGTGACTTGGTGGCGATCTTGGCGGCGAGGTCCAGGGCATCCTCCACCAGCAGCTCGGTCGGAACCACGCGGGCGACCAGTCCGAGCCGATGCGCCTCACGCGCGTCGATCGGCTCACCGGTGAGGATCATCTCCATGGCGACGTTCTTGCCAACGGCGCGCGTCAGGCGCTGCGTGCCGCCGGCACCCGGGATGACGCCCAGGTTGATCTCCGGCTGACCGAAGCGCGCGCTCTCGGCGGCGACGATCAGGTCCAGCGTCATCGCCAGCTCGCAGCCGCCTCCGAGGCACCAGCCGGAGACTGCGGCGATCACCGGCTTGCCGATCCGGCGCACGCGATCCCACTGTGCGATGCGGTTGGTACGCAGCATGTCGATCGGGCTGGCCCCGGCCATCTCGCCGATGTCGGCGCCCGCGGCGAACGCCCGCTCGTTGCCGGTCACCACCAGCACGCGGATGGCATCGTCGCGATCAAGCGCCTCGAGCGCGGAGCACAGCTCGTCCATCACCTGGCCGTTCAGCGCGTTCAGCTGCCTGGGGCGGTTGAAGCGCAGCAGCGCCACGCGCCGCTCCTCGTCGCGCTCGACCAGGATCAGCGGCTCGTCGGTCATGGGATCGCCTCGAAGACATCGGGGAGCTGCGCGGCGCAGCCCGGGCAGTACGTCGCATAGGCCGAGATGCCGGTCTCGCCGCACGAGGCGCAGACGCGCCCGGCGCCGGCCTGCAGCCGTCGCAGCTCGTCGTAGCGCGGGGCTCGCTTCTCATGGAAGGCGGCCACCGCCTCGCGCGTCTCATCGGCCGTCGAGTGAATGGCCAGCCAGTCGCGCGCGTGCGTGACCGTCTGCGACCAGGCGAGGTCGCGCCACCAGTTGAGCTGGGTCTTCGTGTAGCGCAGCGCCTCCGGCAGTTTGGCGCGCAGGTTCGCCGCCAGCGTGGCGACCGTCTCGTCCAGGTCGGCGCGTGGAGCGACCCGGTTGACGAGGCCCCAGTCGAGTGCCTGGATCGGGCGGATCGGCTCGCACAGCATCAGGATCTCCCGTGCCCTCCGGTCGCCGACCAGGATCGGCAGCCACTGCGTCGCGCCCCCGGCCGGCACGGAGCCGTGCTCAGGCCCGACGTGCCGAATATAGGCGTCGTCGACGAGCACCGACAGGTCGCAGGCCATCTGCAGCTCGTTGCCGCCGCCGACGCAGATCCCGTTGATGCGCGCGATGGTCGGCTTGCCGATGTTGCGCAGCCGATCGTGCATCTCGATGAAGGCGCCCATCCAGCGCCAGTACTGCCCGCTGGTGGCGCCCATGGCTGCCTGCTCGTCGAGGTCCGCACCGGTGCAGAAGGCCCGGTCCCCCGCCCCGGTGACGACCACCACCGCGATGGCGTCGTCCCAGGAGGTGTCCTCGAAGGCGCGTCCCAGCTCGCGCAGCGTCTGGAAGTCGAAGGCGTTGAGGACCTGTGGCCGGTCGATGGTCACCGTTGCCACGCCGCTGCCGGCGTCCTTCACGTAGCGGACACGCTCGAAGCCGAGCGTCTCGGGATCCACCGCCAGCGGGGCGCTCGGCTCAGCCATCGGTCGTATCCGCATCATCCGCCACGAAGAGCGTGACCCCCGCCTGGGCGAAGTTGCGCAGGTCGCGGCCGCTCTCGCGGCCAGCGTCGGAGGCGAGCGATTCGTCAAGGTCTGCGCGTGACGCGAAGCTCATCTCGGCCATGAGGTAGTAGGCGGCCGGACGGCCGC
>JBKKBV010000082.1:0-20705 GCA_046713375.1 Candidatus Limnocylindria bacterium | reverse complement strand
ACATCGCCATGCCCAAGGCCAATCTCTACCAGTCGTTGCACACCGCGGTGATCGGGCCGGATGCCAAGCCGCTCGAGGTCCAGATCCGGACCCGGGCCATGCACGAGGTGGCGGAGGCGGGGATCGCGGCCCACTGGCGCTACAAGGAGGGCTCGCGCGGGGATCGCCGCTACGACGAGAAGCTGGCCTGGGTGCGGCAGCTGATCGACTGGCAGCGTGAGGTGGTCGACGCCACCGAGTTCGTGGAGGGTCTCAAGCTCGACATCTTCCAGGACCAGGTCTTCGTCTTCACCCCCAAGGGTGACGTCAAGGACCTGCCCTCCGGCGCGACCCCGCTCGACTTCGCCTACCGGATCCATACCGATGTCGGCCATCGCACCATCGGCTCCAAGGTCAACAACCGTTTGGTTCCCCTCGACTATCGGCTGCGCAACGGCGACATCGTCGAGATCATCACCACCAAGGCGGCGCACGGGCCATCGCGCGACTGGATGAACATCGTGCGCACCAACCAGGCCCGCGAGAAGATCCGCGCCTGGTTCAAGCGGCAGCAGCGCGACGAGAACATCGCCCAGGGCAAGGAGATCCTGGACCGCGAGCTGCGGCGCCTGGCGCACGAGACGCTGGTCAGCATCGATGCCGACAAGCTGCTGGAGCTGGCGTCGCACGCGCACTACAAGGAGCTGGACGACTTCTACGCCGCCATCGGCTACGGCGCCGTCTCGCCCGGCAGCGTGGTCGGCAAGCTCGAGATCCACGACGACGCGGCGATCACCCTGCCCGAGGTGGCGCCGCCATCCGGCGTCCCTTCCGCCAGCGGCATCCGGGTCAAGGGCGTGGGCGACCTGCTGGTGCGATTCGCCAAGTGCTGTTCACCGATCCCCGGCGACCCGATCACCGGCTATGTGACCCGCGGCAAGGGCGTGACGGTGCACCGCTCCAACTGCCGGTCGGTGCTGTCGGAGCGCGACATCGAGCGGCTGATCGACGTCGACTGGGAGGCGGTCGACCTGGCGACCTACCCGATCACGATCCGCATCCTGGCGGTCGATCGGCCGGGGCTGCTGAACGAGATCACGAACGTGGTGGCCGAGGACAAGGTGAACATCGTGGCGGCTTCGATTGGGACGCATCCCGATGGCACGGCCACGATCACTGCCACCCTCAAGGTCACGTCGCTGCAGCAGCTTTCCAAGGTGCTGACCCGCATCGAGCGACTGCGCGACGTGACGAGCGTCAGCCGCGAGGCGCGCTAAGGAGCTGGGGGCTAGGCGGCTGGCGGGGCAGGGTCGCCGGTGTCAGGGCCAGTCACGACAGGACGCGGAGTCGCCTAGCCGCGCTCGACCATCGGCCTTGACCTGACCCGAGACTGCAGCAGCAGCACGACCAGGGTCGCCGCAGTGGCAATCAAGGTAAGTGAGATCCAGATGCGGGCGACCAGATGGGTGACCAGGTCCTCGAGCCACGGCCAGAAGGTGAACGGCGTGGTGTCGACCAGCGCGTAGAGCATCGACGCGGCAAAGCCGGCGGTCAGTAGCAGGTATGCCGCGAGGACGCTCCAATTGGCGGCGGCCAGCGGTGCCAGCACGGCCATCGCGGGGAAGAGGTAGCGCTCGTGCACGCGGGTCGGTAGGAAGTAGAAGGCGAAGATCACGAAGGCGCCGACGGCCAGGATCATTGGCAGGTCCTGCCGGCGCAGCAGCGGCAGCAGCGCGGCGGTCAGGCCCAGCAGCAGAAGGACGGCACCGATGTAGACCAGGTCCCCATCGGGCTTCTTGTAGCCGTGCAACAGACCCCAGAGGTTGGCCGCGTTGGCCGACGACATTTCCTTGAAGCTCCCGGCGCCGATCACCCGCCCGAGGTAGGAGAACGGGTCGAGGCGCAGCGGGAGCGCCACCGCGACATAAGCAGCTGCCCCGCCAAGGGTTGCGCGGATAAGTGGAGTGCGGTCACCCGTCGCTCGCCAGGCGAGGACCGCCACAATGCCGACCGGAAACAGCACCAGCCCGAACTGGGGCTTGATCAGCAGCGCGAGCACCGCGCAGGCGCCGGCCAACCCGAACCGTCGGCCGGCCAGGGCCAGCAGGGCGAGCAGATAGGCGAGCGTCCCGGCGGCGTCGACCTGGCCCCACACCGGGCCGGCGAGCAGCACGGCAGGGTTAAAGAGGTAGATCGCGGGTGCCACCAGCGCCCGTGCCGGGCCGGTCAATCGACGAGCCGCGAGGTAGACGACGACCCCAATCGCTAGGTCGAACGGGATCGATGTGCCCTTGATGGCACGTGCTTGATCGACCCCGTCGAGCAGCACCCCAATCGGCCAGTACGCGTACAACAACGCGGGATAGATGGCTCCATCGTGGCGATAGAAATCCCACGACCCATAGGTCGCCATGCGGTCGGCCCAGCGGCCGATGACGGTCGCGTCCCCGGGATGGCCCTTGGCATCGAGGACGGCGAGCCGGATCACGAGACCCACGGCCAGCAATGCAGCAAGCGCCAGCCAGACCAAGATGGTCCGGGTCCGATCGGTCCTCATCACCGGCGCAGGCTAGCGCAGGCCCTTAGACTCGCGCCATGTCCCGCCCCATAACGGCGCCGCGCGGCACGCGCGACCTGTTGCCGGAGGATGCCCCCGCCTGGAGCCGCGTCGAGGAGGTCGCGCGGGACCTGAGCGCGCGTTACGCCTTCGATCGCATCGAGACGCCGCTATTCGAGCGGATCGAGCTGTTCAGCCGCGGCCTGGGTGAGTCGTCCGACGCGGTCGAGAAGGAGATGTTCCGCGTCAGCGGGGCGGTCGGCAGCGAGGAGGAGCGCGCCGAGTGGGCGCTGCGACCGGAGCCCACCGCCGGCATCGTGCGGGCCTATCTCGAGCACGGCATGCACGTGCGGCCGGGTCCGCAGCGGCTGTGGATGATCGGCCCCATGTTCCGCTACGACCGTCCCCAGGCCGGCCGATTCCGCCAGTTCGTGCAGTGGGACGTCGAGGTCATCGGCGATCCCGGCCCGATGGTCGACGCTGAGATCATCGAGCTCGGACACCGCTTCTTCGACGAGGCAGGGGTTGGCGACGTCGTCGCCTACGTCAACTCGATCGGAGACGGGATGTGCCGCCCCGCTTATCGAGCCGCCCTGGTCGATTACTTCGGAGCGCACGAAGACCGCCTGACCGATGACTCCCGGCGGAGGCTGCGGGTCAACCCGCTCCGCGTCCTGGACGGCAAGAACCTCGATCCGGAGCTCGCCGGCGGTGCCCCTCGCTCGCTGGAGCACCTGTGCGACCCATGCCGAGCGCATTTCGCCGCGGTCCAGGCATTGCTCGACCACCTGGGCGTGCGATACGAGGTCGACAATCGCATCGTGCGCGGCCTCGATTACTACACGCGCACCACTTTCGAGTTCTACGTTGCCGGTCGTCGTGGGCAGCAGCAGGCGCTCGGTGGCGGCGGGCGCTACGACGGGCTGGCGGAACTCCTCGGCGGCCAGTCGACGCCGGGGATCGGCTTCGGAATCGGGATTGATCGAACGGTGCTGGCTGCAGCCGAGCAGGGTGTGACGCAGCCGGCCGGTGCACCGCTTCTGGTCGTGGTGGGAGCGGATCCGGATGCTCTTGCGCCACGGTTGGCGGTCGCCGGGACGCTGCGCCAGGCCGGTCTGCGCGTGCGCGCCGACGGCAGCGCCCGAAAGCTGGGGAGGCAGTTGGAGTCCGCTGCCAAGCTCGGGGCGCGCTTTGCCGTGATCGTCGATCCGCTGCTGCAGCCCGGCACCGTGATCTTGCGCGACCTGGATGCCAGCGAGCAACGCGAGCTCCCCCTCGACGAGGTTGCCGCCTCTGTCCGCTAGCCCCTGTCAGATCAGCCCGCCGAGCAGCAGGATCACGCCGCTGAGGACCAGGCCGAAGAGCAGGGAGGGGCGGTACGAGGCGCGCCTGAGGTCCTCCCGCAGCAGGCCATCGGCTCCTGGGCCGGCCTCGTCCCGCAGCGCAATGAGCGGTGACTTCCAGTCCCCGCCGGAGGCGGCCATTGCGCGAGCGGCTGCAATCACCGCTTCGCCACGCGCCGCCAGGCGCTCGGCGGAGCCAGGCTCGCCGACCGACTCGGCCTCTTCTCGCAGCGAGTCGAAGTCCGGATCGCCACCCTCGACCCAATCGAGGTAGACGCGAAGCGACTGCTGCTCGAATCGATCCCACTCGGTGACGATGGGCATGCGCTCGGTGACCGCGCGTGCCTCGGTCAGGTCACCGGTGAGGAGCAGGAGCTCGGCGCGTGCTCAGCGTGTGTCCGGCTGTTCGGGGTGCTTTTCCAGCCACCGATGCATCGCCGGCAACGTGGCTGGGACCGGGCTCCCGACCAGGGCAACCCACCGTTTCATGGCGGAAGAGGAAGCCGATCGCGCCGCTGGCCCCCTCGAGGCCCGCGACCAGGCGCACGGTCGCGCGCGAGATCTCGCGGCCCCGGTAGCGCTGTACCCCGGCATAGACGAGGATGCCTGCAGCGCTGAGCATCGCGAGGATGGTCACCGCTGCCATGACCCGTATCACGGGCGGCATCATGGCAGGCTCGGAGCGGCCCACGCTCCAGTACCATTCGACCTCCCATGGGCCAGGCCTTCCGGAGTCACACCTGCGGCGAGCTGCGCGGCTCCCACGTCGGAGAGCGGGTGACGCTGGCCGGCTGGGTGCATCGGCGCCGCGATCACGGTCACCTCGCCTTCTTCGACCTTCGCGACCGATACGGGATCACCCAGGTGGTGACCAACGCGGACGACGCAGCCGAGGCGCATCTCGCCGCCGAGCCGGCCCGCAACGAGTGGGTGGTGCAGGTGGAGGGCGTGGTGCGCCATCGGCCCCCGGGGACGACCAACGCCGAGCTGGCGACCGGTGAGATCGAGGTCGCGGTCGACGCCTTCACGGTCCTCAACCCGAGCAAGGTGCCGCCGTTCTATGTCAACGAGGAGCAGCCCGGCCTGGACGAGTCGATCAGGCTGGAATACCGATACCTCGACCTGCGCAGGCCGGCGATGCAGGCTCGCATGCTCCTGCGCTCGTCGCTGACCGGGGCGATCCGGAGGGCGATCGAGACGGACGACTTCGTGGACATCGAGACGCCGACCCTCATCCGCAGCACGCCGGAAGGGGCGCGCGACTTCGTTGTCCCCTCGCGCCTGCAACCGGGCCGCTTCTACGCTCTGCCGCAGAGCCCCCAGCAGCTCAAGCAGCTGCTCATGGTGGCCGGCTACGACCGCTACTACCAGCTCGCGCGCTGCTACCGCGACGAGGACCTGCGCGGCGATCGGCAGCTGGAGTTCACCCAGCTCGACATCGAGATGAGCTTCGTGGATGAGACCGATGTCATGGATGCCGTCGAGCGAGCGGTGGTCACCGTTTCGCGCGAGGTTGTTCCGGACCGCCCGATGCTGCACGAGCCCTTTCCCCGGCTTACCTACGCCGAGGCGCTGGCCCGATATGGATCGGACAAGCCGGACATTCGCTTCGGCATGGAGCTGGTCGACCTTTCGTCGGTGGTTGCCGGCGTGGACTTCCGGGTCTTCGCCGATGCCCTGGCTGCCGGTGGAGGCGTGGCGGCCGTGGTCGCGCCGGGCTCGGCCGATTGGTCGCGTAAGCAGCTCGACGCGCTGACCGACCTTGCCCGTGCGCACGGTGCGGGTGGGCTGGTGCACCTCGCCGTCCAGGCGGACGGTGCGTTCCACGGGCCGGCCGCCAAGTTCCTCGATGACGAGAGCCAGGCGGCCCTCCGCCAGGCAGCCTCGGCGAAGCCGGGCGATCTCATCCTGGTAATTGCCGACCCCGATGTGCGTCACGGGCAGGAAGTGCTCGGCCGCCTGCGGCTCGAGCTTGGCACGCGGCTCGGCCTGCGTACTCCCGGGGTCCTCGCATACGTATGGGTGCACCGCTTCCCGATGTTCACCTGGGACGAGGAGGGTCAGCGCTGGGACGCCACCCATAATCCGTTCAGCGCGCCGGTCTGGGACGAGGCGGATCGGATGGAGACGGATCCCGGGGCGATCAGCGCCCAGCAGTACGACCTGGCGCTCAACGGCTGGGAGATCGGCGGCGGGTCGGTGCGAATCCATCGGCGCGACCTGCTGGAGCGCGCCTTCGCGCTGATGGGCCACAGCGTGGAGGGGATGCGCGACCAGTTCGGAGCCCTCCTCGACGCGCTCGAGTACGGAGCACCGCCGCACGGCGGGATCGCCATCGGGGTGGACCGATGGGCCGCACTGCTTGCCGACCAGGACAACATCCGGGAGGTCACCGCCTTCCCCAAGACCCAGGCGGGGAGTGACCTGATGATGGCCGCGCCCGCTCCGATCGCCCCCCAGCAGCTGGCGGACCTGTCGTTGCGCATCGTGAACCAGGACGGCGGCGAGTCCTAGCCGTAGCGTCATTGACAGTCCGCGGTCTAATCACCTCAAGGGGGCGAACGTAGAGGAGGAGAGGATGTCTCTTAAGCCGGGCGCAATTCTGTTACTCGTCGCAGTCGTGCTGTTCATACTTGCCGCTCTTGAAGTCGAGCTCGGTACGCTTGACCTCGTGACGCTGGGCCTGGCCGCCTTCGCAGGATCGTTCCTGCTCGACACCTGGAAGCGTTAACGGCCTAGTCGTCCGGCGTGACGCCATGATCGGGTTGATATGGCGGGCCTTTTGGGTGTGGCGGGTTTGGCGCGCTCTCAGGCGCACGGGCTATCCGCAGCGCTTGCTGCGGAAGGCGCTGGATCTGCGGAAGCGGCATGTCGTCACGATCCACAGTCGGCCGACGGTTGGCCGGCCGGATATCGAGCCCTAGCTCGGTCCAGCTCAGCGCCCTAGAACAACGCCTGGACGCACGAGGCGAGCAGCCATACGACGAGCACGACGCCGATCAGGACACCGATCAGAATTCGACCCACCTGTGCCTCCGTTCGTCTGCTCTGGAGAATGGGGCGCGGTATCGCACAGGTATAGCGGCTCGAGATTGCGAGGACCTTGCACGGCGTAGGTCACGGCGATCGGCAACGTGACACTCTCGCGCCTATTCGCCGGGAGACGGGAAGCTTCCATCGGCGTCGTGGGTCTCGCCGCCGGTCAACGCCGGGTTGAAGACGCAAACGAGATGGAGGTCAGTCCGCACCCGGAGGGTGTGGCGGTCGTGCTGGTCGAGCGCATACAGCGATCCAGGCCGCAGGATGTGCTGCTCACCGGTTGCCAGGTCAGTCAGCTCCGCCTCACCCGCCAAGAGGTAGCAGGCTTCCAGGTGATGCTTGTATTGCAGGGTGAGCTCGCTTCCCGCTGCCACGGTCGTGTCGTGCAACGAAAAGCCCAGCCCGTCGCGTCGTAAGAGGAGGCGGCGGCTGCGCCAGCCCTCGCCCGTGACATCCCGGTCACTCCCCACCACATCTTCAAGGGTTCGCACGATCACCGATCCACACCTCCATGACCCCAGCGCGTAGACTGCCGCCCGTGGCGCCCCGGTTGATCGCGGCGATTCGGCACTCCGCCGTGATCGCAGCGCTCCTCTCCTTCCTGTGGCCCGGCCTCGGTCAAGGCTGGGTCGGTTCGCGGCGCCGGGCGCTTATGTTCGCAGTGCCGATGGTGCTCCTGCTGGGCGCCGGCGTGGTGGTCATGATCGTGCAGGGCAAAGCCCGCTCTTTGGGCCTTCTGCTCCAGCCAGGCATCCTGCTACCGCTCATTGCGCTGAACATCGCGGTGCTCGTGTACCGCCTCTTCGCAATCGTGGACGCGTATCGAGCGGCGGCGCGCCGTTGGCCGCCGATCCCCTATTTTCGTGCCGCGCTCGGTCTGGTCCTCCTGGGCACGTTGCTGGGTGGCACGCTCCTGATGCACGGCTGGCTGGGGTTCGTCGGCATCAAGGCGTACGACACTGTCGTCGCCATCTCTCACCCATTCAGCAGCGCGACCCCGGTCCCCGCCGCCAGCCAGCTCCCCGGCGAGACACCGGGTCCGACGCCCGAGCCGACCCCGATCCCCACTCCCCAACCAGCGTGGGGAGACAACGGGCGATTCGATCTGCTCCTGATCGGGGCCGACGCCGGCCAAGGGCGCTTCAGCCTGCGCACCGACACGATGATCATCGTGAGCATCGAGATCAGGACCGGGCGCGCCGCGCTGTTCGGGGTGCCGCGCAACCTGCTCAACGTGCCGCTGCCGGACGGTCCGGCCCAGGCCTTCGACTGCCGCTGCTATCCGGACCAGCTGAACTCGATCTTCACCTACGCCGCTGCCCATCCGGAAATCTTCCCCGGCCCGGATGATGAGCGCGGCTATCGGGCGGTCCAAGAGGCGATCGCCGAGCTGACCGGCCTCGAGATCGACGGACAGGTGGTTGTCACCCTCGGCGGGTTCATTCGGGTGGTGGATGCGCTGGGCGGGCTGGACATGACGACGAAGGACTCCATCTACGACGCGACTTATCCGGATCCCTTCGACAGCAACCGCGATGTCAGCGTCTTCATTGCGAGGGGCTTCCACCACTTCGACGGCTGGCATGCGCTGGCCTACGCCCGCTCGCGTCACCAGGACAACGACTACAACCGCATGAACCGACAGCAGGAGGTGCTGCTCGCGCTGCGCCAGCAGCTCGACCCGTGCACTCTCATCCCGCGCATCCCCGAGCTGCTCGACATCGCCCGTGACTCGCTCTGGACCAACATTCCGATCGAACAACTGCCTGACCTGTTGGCGATCGGTGCCAGCGTCCGTCCCGGCACGATCGCCACCTACCAGTTCTGGCCGCCGGACATCCAGGAGGATCTCGACTCCGTGAGCATCAGCCGGGTGCGATTGATCACGTGGACGGCGTTCAGCGTGCCTTTGCCAACGCCGACGCCGTCGTCCAGCGGTACCCCTAACCCCGGCCCCGGGTCGATCTGCTAGGAGACCTGGGCCGATGAGCATCTACCTCGACCATGCCGCCACCACGCCGCTCCGTGCCGAGGTGCTGGAGGCGATGCTGCCGTACCTGACCGACCACTTCGGAAATGCCTCCAGCCCGCACGCGGCGGGCCGCCGGGCGCGGCAGGGACTCGACGAGGCGCGCGAAGGGATCGCTGCGATCCTGGGCGCCAAGCCCCGCGAGATCGTCTTCACCGGTGGCGGCAGCGAGGCCGATAACCTCGCCATCAAGGGCGCCGCCTGGGCGGCCAGCGCCAAGGGACGGCACATCGTCACCAGCGGCGTGGAGCACAAGGCGGTGCTGCATGCCTGCGCGATCATGGAGCGCTCCGGCTTCGCGGTGACGGTCGTCCCGGTGGACCGATTCGGTCGCGTCGACCCCGCCGAGGTCGAGGCCGCCATCAGCGAGCACACCACCCTGGTCTCGATCATGTACGCCAGCAACGAGGTCGGCACCATCCAGCCGATCGCGGAGATCGGTGCCATCTGCCGCCGGCGGCGCGTGCTCTTCCATACCGATGCGATCCAGGCCGCTGGCTTCCTTCCGCTCGACGTGGACAGCCTGGGGGTCGACCTGCTGAGCCTGGCTGCCCACAAGGTGTACGGCCCCAAGGGAGTCGGCGCACTGTTCGTGCGGCACGGGACGGCACTCCTGCCGCAGATCCAGGGCGGCGCCCAGGAGCGGCAGCGGCGTGCTGGGACGGAGAACGTGGCCGGCATCGTCGGCTTTGGGCAGGCTTTGGAGCTTGCCCAGGGCGATCCGTCCGCCCGCGACGCCGAGAATGCCCGGCTGGCCGGCCTGCGCGATCGGCTCCTCGCCGGCATGCGGGAGCTGGAGGGTGTGGAGCCCACCGGCCACCCCAGTGAGAGGCTGCCGCACAGCGCCAGCTGGCTGATTGACGGCGTCGAGGGAGGCGACCTGGTTGCGGCACTGGACCTGGAGGGCGTAGAGGCGAGCACCGGCAGCGCCTGCACCAGCGGCTCCGCCGAGCCAAGCCATGTCCTGCTGGCGATGGGGATCGAGGCCGAGCGTGCGCATGGTGCGCTGCGCCTGACGGCCGGCCGGGGTATCACGCTGGCGGATGTGGAGCGTGCGACCGAGGCGCTGCGATCGAGCATCGGCCGGTTCCGCGACCATGCGGCGCGACCGAAAAGCGTGGCATCGGCCTGATGGCCCGCGTCGTGGCCGCCATGAGCGGCGGAGTGGATTCGAGCGTCGCGGCGGCACTGCTGGCGCGCGACGCGGCCCAGAGCGGTGACGAGGTGGTCGGAATCTGGATGCGCCTGCATCCCGACAGCGGCGAGGGATACGAGCAGAGCCGGAGCTGCTGCTCGCCCGACGCCCACGACGACGCCCGCCGGGTTGCGCAGCTGGTGGGGATCCCGTTCTTCGCCCTCAACCTGGAACGAAGCTTCGAGGAGCGGGTGATCGATGCCTTCGCGGATGGCTACCTGGCCGGTGCCACCCCGAACCCATGCCAGGCCTGCAACCAGTACATCAAGTTCGACGAGCTGCTGCGGCGTGGCCTCACCGCGTATGGCGCCGACGAGGTGGCGACCGGCCACTACGCTCGTGTCGAGGAGCGCGACGGTCGCTTCCGCCTCATGCGTGCGGCTGATGCCAACAAGGATCAGACCTATTTCCTGTGGGTTCTCGACCAGGGCCAGCTGGCGCACACTCGCTTCCCGCTCGGCGAGCTGACCAAGCCCGAGGTGCGGCGGATCGCCGCCGAGCTGAGGCTGCCGACCGCCGACAAGCCGGAGAGCCAGGAGATCTGCTTCGTGCCCGCCGGCGACTACCGCGAGCTGCTCGCCGAGAGGCGCGGATACCTGGGCGAGCCGGGCCCGATCGTCGACGCCACGGGCGAGCGGATCGGAACGCATACCGGCTACGCGCACTACACCGTCGGACAGCGCCACGGCCTCGGCGTGGCGCTCGGCGAGCCCGTCTTCGTGCAGGAGGTGCGGCCCGACTCGAATACGGTGGTGGTCGGCCGACGCGACGAGATCGCCGCTCGCAGCTTCACAGTCGAGGGGCGCCGCTTCGTGGCGGGGGAGCCTCCTGCGGATCGGTTTGCGGCATCGGTTCGCATCCGGCACCGTGGGGCGGAGGTGCCGTGCGAGGTCACCATGATCGGCGAGGAGCGGCTCCTGGTCGAGACCTCGCAGCCGGTCTGGGCACCCGCGCCGGGGCAGGCGGCGGTCCTGTACGACGGAGAGGAGTGCCTCGGCGGCGGTCGCATCGCCCGCGCCACATGACGCCCTGGATGGTGCTCACCGCCTTCGTGGCGGCGATCAACCTGACGATCTTCATCGCTCTCCGCGGTCGTTGGGATCGTCGGCTGCTGATCCTGGCCGTCGCCTCGCTGCTGGGCACGGCGGCCGGGAACGCGATCGGCGCCCGGACCGGCCTCGAGCTGGTGCGGATCGGCGACTTCCACCTGCTGGCCGCCTGCCTGGGCGCGCAGCTCGCCATGCTGGCGACCGATCTGCTGGCGCAGCTCGGTCCCTCGCGGCCGCCCCCCGAGCGCCCTGCCCGCACTGGTCGGGACGGGGACCGGACGGATCGCTAGAATCAGCGGACGCAAACGCTAGGGACGGGCAACTAGCCATGAGAGATTCGGGTTTCGGGAGCTTCCTCGCAGGGGTCATGATCGGTGGACTGATCGGTGCCGCCATCGGCCTCCTCCTTGCCCCGCGAACGGGTGATGAGATTCGCGAGCAGGTCGGTGAGTTCGTCGGCGAGAAGAAGGCAGCCATCGGTGAGGCGATCAGCGAGGGTCGCGCAGCGGCAGAGAAGGCACGCGCCGAGATGATGTCCGCGTACGATGCCGGCGGTGGGGAGCCTGCGCCGGAGGGCGCTGCCTCCTGACCGGCCATTCGCGCGCAATCACGCACGAGGAGTCGAGAGCCGGTTACCGCCGGCTCTCGTGGTGAGTTAGGGATATACAGGGCAGGACCGATGCCGGAGCTGCAGGCCGCCGAGATTCGCGAGCGCTTCCAGCGCTTCTTCGAGGCACGCGGTCACACCCGCGTCCCACCTGCGCCGCTCGTCGCCCGCGACGACCCCACCCTCCTCTTCACGAATTCGGGGATGGTCCAGTTCAAGCGCGTCCTGACCGGCGAGGAGAAGCGGGATTACAAACGCGCGGTGGATGCACAGCCCGTCCTGCGCGTGGCGGGCAAGCACAACGACTTCGAGGAGGTGGGGCGCACGCCGCGCCACCAGACCCTCTTCGAGATGCTCGGCAACTGGAGCTTCGGCGACTACTTCAAGCGCGAGGCGATCCACTGGGCATGGGAGTTCCTGACCGTCGAGCTGGGGATCCCCGGCGAGCGCATCGCCGCGACCACCTACCTCGACGACGAGGAGGCCCGCGGGATCTGGAGCGACGAGATCGGCCTCCCGCCGGAGCGGATGGCGACGTGGGGCAATCTCGCGGTCGGCGACGACCACAACTTCTGGTCGATGGGCGAGACGGGGCCTTGCGGCCCATGCAGCGAGCTGCACTACGACCGCGGCGCCGAGCTCTCGGAAGGCCCCGAGTGCGTCCCCGACCACTCCGAGAGCTGCCCGCGCTGGCTCGAGATCTGGAACCTGGTCTTCATGCAGTTCGACCGGGCGGCTGACGGAACGCTGACTCCGCTTCCGTTTCCCAGCGTCGATACCGGCATGGGCCTCGAGCGCATGACAAGTGCCGTCCAGGAGGTCGACAGCAACTATCGGACCGATCTATTCACGCCGATCATCGACCGGCTGGCTGCCCACCTGGGCCACGACCCGCAGGACGTCGAGAGCGAGCGCTTCAGCTACCAGGTGGTCGCCGACCACAGCCGGGCGATGACCTTCCTGATCGGTGAGGGGCTGAGGCCGTCGAACGAGGGCCCGGGCTATGTCCTGCGCAGGATCATGCGGCGCGCGGTGCGCCACCTCCGGCTGATGGGGATCACGCAGCCCGTGCTGGCCGAGACATGCGCGGCTGTGATCGAGGTGATGGGCGGCGCCTATCCATACCTTGTCGAGAAGCGGGACGAGGTCCTGGGCGCCGTGGACGCGGAGGAGCGCAAGTTCGCACGGACGCTCGAGGCGGGGAGCGAGCGGCTGGCTGCGCTGGTCGACGCGGCGGGGCCGAACGGCACCATCGCCGGCGACGAGGCGTTCCGGCTGCACGACACCTTCGGCTTCCCGATCGACCTCACCGTGGAGATCGCGGCAGAGCGTGGTGTGACCGTGGACCGGGCGGGCTTCGACGCGGCCATGGAGGAACAGAGGGATCGCTCGCGGGGCTCGCGCGCCGGCCGCTTCGCGCCACTTCCGGGCGTGGAAGGGCTGCGCAGCGAGTTCGTCGGCTATCCCAATGAGACATCCGCCGATGGGCTGGCTGTCCTGGTGGCGGCGGAAGGCGGAAGATCGACCCAGGTCGTGCTCGAGGGGACTCCGTTCTACGCGGAGGGCGGTGGCCAGATCGGCGATCGCGGAGAGCTGGTCGGGGAGCGAGGGCGGCTCGTGGTCGACGACACGCAGCGCGTCGGTGACGCGATCGTGCATGTCGGGCAGCTGGAGGGTGCGCTCGCGGCGGGCGACCTGGTCAATGCCCGGGTTGACGAGGAGCGGCGCTGGGGTGCGGCCCGCAACCACACCGCCACGCACCTGCTGCATCGAGCCCTGCGCGACGTCCTCGGCGCGCAGGCCAAGCAGGCCGGCAGCTGGGTTGGGCCTGATGGGCTGCGCTTTGACTTTCCGGCTGAGGCGGCCACGCCGCGGGAGGCGTTGCGCGAGGTCGAACGCCAGGTGAACGCCCAGATCCGCCGCAACGCGGCGGTCACACCGACCGAGATGTCGATGGCCGAGGCGCAGGCGATCGGCGCCGACATGTTCTTCGGCGAGAAGTACGCGCCGGAGCGGGTTCGAGTGGTGCAGGTCGATGGCTACAGCGCCGAGCTGTGCGGCGGCACGCACGTGGCGGCGAGCGGGCAGATCGGCTCCTTCCGGATCACGGGTGAGGGGAGCATCGGCACCGGGTTGCGGCGCATCGAGGCGGTGAGCGGCGCCGCGGCCGATGAGCTGGTCGCCACGCGGCTCGAGGCACTCCACGCGGCGGCCCAGCTGCTCGGTGCCCCCGAGGACCAGGTCGCGAACCGGATCGAGAGCCTCCAGGCCCGGCTGCGGGAGTCGGAGAAGGGTGACGCCAACGCCAGTACGACGCGGCTCGACGCAGCGGCATCCCTGGCCAATGCGCAGCTGGCGGAGGAGACGACGGTCGTCGTCGAGCGCTACGCGGATGCCGATGGCGCCGCGCTGCGTCTCCTGGCGGACGACCTGCGCGCCGCCACGGGTCGGTTCGTGGCGGTGGTTGCCGGCGAGCGCGGCGGGCCGGCGATCCTGGTCGCTGCCAGCCGCGACCTCGTGGAGGAGGGATTCGACGCCGCGGCGATCGTGCGCGAGGTGGCGCCGATGATCGGCGGCGGGGGCGGCGGCCGCGCGGAGCTTGCCCAGGCGGGGGGCAAGGACCTTGCCGGCCTGGACCAGGCGTTGCGCGAGGGAACCCGCCTGGCGCTTGAGGCACTCCAGCGAATCGAGAACGGCTGACGGTGCAGGACCGGCTGAGGAGCCTCGTCGAACGCCTGACCAGGGTCGGTGGACGCACGGCTGCCGGTCCGCCGGCCCTCGTGGCGCTCGATGTCGGCACCGAGTTTGCCAAGGCGCTGGTAGTCGCCATCACGCCCGACGAGGAGGGACGCTTGGTCGGATCGGTTCGGGGCTCCGGGCGGCAGCGCCAGGGGCTGACCCACATGCAGTCGGGTACCGTCAGCGACATCGATGCGGTCGTGGCCAACTGCTCGCGCGCCCTTGGCGAGGCGCGGGAGATGGCGGGCATGCAGGCGACTTCGGCGGTGATCGGCATCGCCGGCGAGCTGGTCAAGGGCACGACCTCGAATGGCGCGGTGCGCCGCGAAGATCCGAATGCGCCGATGACCGAGAAGGAGCTGCAGCAGATCGTCGAGCAGGTGCAGATCGAGGCCCTGGCCGACGCTGAACGCCGCATCGCCTGGGAGAGCGGCGTCGAGCGCCTGGACGTTCGCCTGGTGCACGCTGCCGTGGTCGAGCTCAAGATCGACGGCTACCCGGTCAGCAACCCGATCGGCTTCACCGGCGCGCAACTCGAGCTCTCGGTCTTCAATGCGTTTGCGCCGATGGTCCACCTGGGCGCGCTGCAGTCGGTGGCGAGCCAACTCGGCCTCAAGCTGCTGGGCGTGATCGCCGAGCCGTACGCGGTGGCCACCTGCCTCGACCCAGGCGAGCTGGGGGATGCCGGCGCGGTCTTCGTGGACATCGGCGGCGGTACGACCGACGTGGCGCTGGTGCGCCACGGCGGGATCGCGGGCACCAAGATGCTGGCGCTCGGTGGCAGGGCCTTCACCAAGGGACTGGCCGAGCGATTTGCGCTCTCCTTCTCGCGCGCGGAGGCGCTCAAGCTCGCCGCCGCGGACGGCGACCTCCCAGAGCAGCTTGATCGCGTGACGCTGGCCGATGCGCTGGCCGAGGATGCGGCCGTGTGGCTGGGCGGCGTCGAGCTGATGATCAGCGACCTGGCGGAGGGTGAGCTGCTGCCCGGCCGTGTCTACCTGTGCGGTGGTGGCGCGGAGCTGCCGCAGATCGCGGCAGCCCTCGACGGTGACGAATGGTGGCATCGGCTGCCCTTCGCTCGAAAGCCCCAGGTTCGTCCGCTCTCCCCGGCGGATGTGGTCGGGCTCCACGATGCGAGCGGGCAGTTGGCGACGCGCCAGGACGTGACCCCGATGGCGCTGGCGCACCAGGCCCTCATTCTGGATGCGAGCAGCAGCGCGGCTGAGCGGGCAATGCGCGCCGCGGTGCGAGCGATGCAGCTGTGAGCCCCGTGGACGGCGAGCCCCAGCTCCTCTATCTGGAGCCCGACGACGAGATCACGTCGGTGATCCGCCGCCTGCGTGGAGCCGATGCCGGACGGGTCGTGCTGGTGGCTCCCGGTCGCAGCCGCGCAACCTCGAGCGTGGTGGCGCTGCGCCTGCTGGGGCGGGCCGCGGCCGAGACCGGTCGCTCTGTGGCCCTCGTGGCCGACGCCTCGACCCGAGCGCTCGCCGGCGAAGCCGGCATCGCCGCCTTTGCCTCGGTCGCCGATGCGACGTCGGGAACGCCCTCCCTCGCAGAGCCGATGACTCCCACCCGTGCCCCGATCCACGTGGTGCGAGGTGCGGGCGGCGCGCGCCCACAGCCCGCCAGGGCGATACCCGCCACGGACGGCATGGACGAGACGGTGGCCGTCCATCTGCCACCGCCGGCCGGCGCGTCCGGCGCGTCGGGTCGCGGACGCCGCCGCGCTCGAGGCCTGCCCCGCTGGCCATGGCTCGTAGCGCTCCTGGTCGTGGCCCTCGCGGCGGGCGCCGCGGTCCTGCCAGGGGCAACTGTCCGGATCACCGCGGCCACGACGCCCGTCGGACCGATCTCGATTCCGGTCTCCGTCGACGTCGCCGGGCATGCCACTGGGGAGCTGGAGGCCAACAAGTCGGGCACGGCCACCGGCGAGCGGCTCGAGCAGGTCCAGGCCACTGGCGTGGTCACCTTCTTCAACCGGAGCATCGGGTCGGTGGAGATCCCAGAGGGAACTCGGGTCTCTGTTGGCGGCACGATCGCTTTCGTGACCACCCAAACGATTAACGTGCCGGGTGGCGCGTTCTTCGGAGATCCGGGCCAGAAGAGCGTTGAGGTAGTTGCGATTGAGGGCGGCACCAGCGGAAATGTGGCTGCGGGTGCGATCGACACGATCGATGATCCCAACATCCGCTTCAACCGTCGCGTCGCAAACGCCGATCCGACCAGCGGCGGCTCAGAGATTCCGCACACCGTGGTCCAGCAGGCGGATGTCGACGCCGTCGTTGAGGCCCTTGAGTCCGACCTCAGGGCTCAGCTGGATGCGGCGCTGGCCGGCGAGCCGGATCGGCTGTATGTCGCGGCCCCGGCCGACGAGGTGCCAAGCATCGACATCCCCGACGATCTCGTGGGCAAGGAGGACGAGGCCACCTTCGAGCTGAGCGGGACGCTGACCTTCGACCGTGCGTATGGATCGCGTGCCCAGGCCGAGGAGACCGCCTCCGTCGCCTTCCTGACGCTCGGGGAGGAGGTGCCGCCGGGTACCGTGATCGTGCCCGACTCGATCCACGCGGAGCTTGGTCCGGCCACGCTGGCGGGCGAACGATTGGAGCTCACGACCTCGGTAACCGCCGCCGCGGCTGCCAAGATCGACGAGGCCCAGGTGCGGGACCGCATCGCAGGGCTGACCGTCCCTGATGCCAAGGCTGAGCTCGACACACTCGGCGAGGTCGACATCGACCTGTGGCCAGCGTGGGTCGACAAGGTGCCGCTCCTGGATTACCGGATCGACATCGTCCCGGGGGTCAGGGACACCAGCGACTCATCCGGCGAGTCGCCGGCCGGGTCAGTGAATTAGTGAGCGCCGTCATCGGCCTGGACCACGGCAGCCGGCGTATCGGTGTGGCGGTTGGCAACGACGAGACCGGGCGGGCCTTCCCCCGTCCCGCATTGCTGCGCCGGAACGTGACCGCGGACCTGGAGCAGATCGCCGCGCTTGCAGACTCGGAGGGCACGAGCCGAATCGTGGTGGGCCTGCCTCGCAACATGGACGGCAGCGAGGGTGCGCAGGCGGCTGCGGCACGAGCGTTTGGGGGGCAGCTGAGCGCCATCGGCCTCGAGGTCGTCTTCACCGACGAGCGACTGACCAGCTGGCAGGCGGGGGAGCAGCTGGTGGCCGCGGGGCGCCGACCGGAGCGGGGATCGGGCGAGAAGGACTCAGCAGCGGCCTGTTTGATCCTGCAAGAATGGCTCGACCGCAGGAGACCAGATGACCCGACAGCCTGATCCCCGCTGGAATCAGAACGAGCAGCGCAATGCTCGGATCCGCGAGCTCCGCGACCAGCGCGAGGGGCCGGGGCGGCGCCGTCGCACCTTCCAGCCTCTGACCATCGTCGCCTGGTTTGGTGCCGTCATTGCGCTGGCCGTTGTGCTGCTCTTCGTGGGATTGCTGGCCCTTTCGCCGAGCCTCTTCGCGTGGGTGGAGGAGCATCCCGGCTCGATCGAGCACGGCGTCGTGCGCGATTTCGTCCAGTGGTACCGCCCCAACGCCCTGGACGATGTACCGTCCGGGGAGGACGGACAAAGGATCACGGTCGAGATCGTGGCGGGGACCAACGATTCGGAGATCGGCCAGGTCCTGTTCGACAAAGGCGTCATCAGCAGCCGGCTGGCATTTCAGTACGCGGTTCTGCAGGCCGGCCGCTCTGGCGACCTGCAGGCCGGGGTCTATGACCTTTCGACATCCCTCCGCCCATCTCAGATCGTGGCCGCCCTGAAGCAGGAGGCGGGCGAGGAGGTCACGATCACGCTCGTCGAGGGCTGGCGTCTCGAGCAGGTCGTCGGCTACCTGGGCACGACGAAGCTGACCATGAACCTGGAGGAGTTCGCGACGCTCGCCAAGGCGCCACCGGCCGACCTGATCGCGCAGTTCGACTTCCTGGTCGCGCTGCCGGCGGGCCGCAGCCTCGAGGGCTATCTCTATCCGGACACCTATCGGATCGACATCAACGACAACGCGCGCCAGGTGCTCGAGAAGCTGCTCGGCACCTTCGGGGAGCGGCTGACGCAGGAGATCCGCGACGGGATTGCCGCCCAGGGGCTGACCCTCTATCAGGCGGTTACCCTGGCCAGCATCGTCGAGCGCGAAGCAGTCCTCGACGCCGAGCGGCCGCTCATCGCCGGCGCCTACCTCAATCGCATCAAGAACCCGACCGCCGGGACGGTTGGCCTCCTGAATGCCGATCCGACCCTCCAGTACGGGCTGGCCACCGCCGAGTTCGGGTCACGACCGATCTCCGACTGGCAGGAGATCGAGTGGTGGCCGCAGCTGCAGACCACAGGGGGCGAGGTGGCGCTCCCCGAGGAGCTGGCCGGCTACCAGTCGTACCTGGTCAAGGGGCTCCCGCCGTCGCCGATCGCCTCGCCGCGGATCGCGTCCCTCGCAGGCGTCGCCGCGCCCGACACGAGCGGTGGCTACTACTACTTCGTCGCCGCCTGCCCCGGCGGGTTGCGCGACGGATCGCACTATTTCGCGGCCACCCTGCCGGAGCACAACGCCAACATCGCCAAGGCCAACGCCGAGTGCCCGGCCGCGTGATTGGCGAGCCATGATCGACACGGGCGACATCAGGAAGGGCATCATCATCGAGCTGGACGGGCAGCTGATGAAGGTGCTCGAGTGGACGCACATCAAGATGGCGCGGGGATCGGCGCAGGTGCGGATGAAGCTGCAGAACGTTCGTCGCGGCGACATCGTGGAGCGCACCTTCCAGGCCGGGACTCGCTGGCCGCGGGCCAGGGTGGAGCAGCGCAAGGTCCAGTACCTGTACGGCGACGGTGATGCATTCCATTTCATGGACAACGAGACGTACGACCAGTTCGCGGTCAGCGCCAAGCAGATCGGCGACGACGCCCGTTTCCTGAAGGAGGGGATGGAAGTCTTCGTCAGTTCGTACGAGAGCGAGGTGCTGGGCGTGGACATGCCGGTATCGGTCGACCTGCGGGTGACCCAGACCGATACAGGCTTTGCCGGCGACACGGCCACAGGCGCCAAGAAGAACGCCACGCTGGAGACCGGCCTGGTGGTCCAGGTGCCGCTCTTCGTCAACGAGGGCGACATGCTGCGGATTGACACGCGGACCGGCGAATACATGACGCGCCTGCAATAGCCGATGACGACCGATCAGCCCACCCTCTGGGAGGCGCCACGCCCGGCGCCGCGGATCATGCGCGTCTCGGACCTCAACCGCCGCGTGCGGGTCCTGCTCGACGGCGACCCCGCTCTGGCCGATGTGTGGGTCGAGGGCGAGGTCAGCCAACCGTCCTACCCGCCATCGGGGCATTGCTTCTTCGTCCTGAAGGACGCTGCCAGCCAGGTGAAGGCGGTCCTCTTCCGCGAGGAGCTGGCGCGCGCCACGGTGCGGCCGGAACACGGAATGCACGTGATCTGCCACGGCAAGGTGCGTGCCTACGAGCCGCAGGGCAGCTACCAGGTCTACGTCGAGTCGATCACTCCAGCGGGGGCCGGGGACCTGCACCAGCAGTACGAAGCGCTTCGGATCAAGCTGGCCGCCGAGGGGCTCTTCAGCGAGGGGCGCAAGCGGCCGATCCCGCGCTGGCCTCGGCGCATCGGAGTGGTCACCTCGCCGGTCGGCGCCGTGTGGCGCGATATCGGCAACGTGATGCGCCGACGGTACCCGATCGCCGAGCTGGTCCTCTCACCGACGATCGTCCAGGGCCCGACCGCCTCGGGCGCGATCGTGCGCGCGCTGCATCGCCTCTATGCAGATACGGGGATCGACCTCGTCATCCTGGCCCGTGGCGGCGGCTCGCTCGAGGATCTGTGGTCGTTCAACGACGAGCGCGTCGTGCGCGCGATCGTGGCGTCGCCGATTCCGGTGCTGTGCGGAGTCGGCCACGAGAGCGACATCACGTTGGCCGACTTCGCTGCCGACCTGCGCGCACCGACGCCGACCGCCGCCGCCGAGCTGGTCGCGCCGGCAACGGCGGCGGCGCTTGATCTGCTCGACTCGCATGCGGCGGCGCTCGGCCGGCGCCTGCAGGCCGCACTGGAACGCGAAGCACAGGGTCTCGACCGGATTGCGCTGCGCCTGGCACGGCCGGGCGAGAGCCTCGGCCGGCGCGGCCACGGGCTCGACCTGCTGGCGC
>JBKKBV010000081.1:0-3446 GCA_046713375.1 Candidatus Limnocylindria bacterium | reverse complement strand
GGCTCATCACGGGGACGGATGCCCACCGACGGGGAGGCAGTTATCGGCACCGGAGCCGAGCACGGACGAGCGTGACGATCCACACCGTCCACACGCCTACTGGAGACGGCTACGGATGAGTATCCTTCTCCTGGTTTCATGGAGTGACGCACGGGCCAGTGGAGAACCCCAATGGTCGTCAAGGATGAGGTCGGAATGAACGTATCGGTCATGCAGGAGAACCTGGCGCGCGGCCTCGGGGTGGTGGGCCGAGCTGTCAGCAGCAGGGCCACCCTGCCGGTGCTGGCCAATGTCCTGCTCAAGACCGAGAACGCCGGCCTCAAGCTGACCGCCACCAACCTCGAGATCGGCATCAACTGCTGGGTCCCGGGCAAGGTGACCGATGAGGGAGAGATCACGGTCCCGGCCAAGCTCCTGACCGAGCTGGTCTCGTCGCTCCCGAACCAGCGCATCGACCTCCAGTTCTCGGCCAAGGACCGAACGCTCAAGGTCAGCTGTGGCGGGAGCCGCTCGTCGATCAAGGGGATCGAGGCCGATGAGTTTCCGGTCGTGGCCGCCATCGGCGACACGCCGGTCAGCAGCGCGGACTCGCGGACCCTGCGCGAAGCCCTCGGAGAGGTCGTCTTTGCCGCGGCCAGCGACGAGAGCCGCCCGATCCTCACCGGGGTGCTGACCCGGCTGGCCGGAGACCGCATGACGCTCGCCGCGGCGGACAACTACCGCATCGCGGTGCGCAGCCTGGAGCTGGCCAAGCCGGTCACGCCTGAGATCCTGATCGTTGTGCCGGCTCGCTCCTACGCGGAGCTGATGCGGATCATGCCGGACTCCGAGGAGGCGATCGAGATCACGGTCACGCCCAACAAGAGCCAGATCCTGTTTCACGTGAACGGGATCGACCTCGTCAGCCGGTTGATCGAGGGGCAGTTCCCCAACTACGAGCCGGTGATCCCGACCGGGCACACCAGCCGCGCCGTGCTGGACCGGGAGGCCTTCCTGGCCGGCGCGCGCCGGGCAAGCATCTTCGCTCGTGACAGCGCCAACATCGTGAAGATCGAGATCGGCGGTGAGGCCGCCGAGGGGGTCGCGATCACCGCGCATGCGGCCGACGTGGGAGATGCAGCCGATGCGCTCGAGGCCAGCATCGAAGGCCAGCCGACCAGCATCGCCTTCAACGCGCGCTACCTGATCGACGTGCTGAGCAACCTGGGAGCCGATGAGGCCGCCCTTGAGCTCTCCGGCCCGCTTGCCCCGGGTGTCATCCGCGGGGTGGGCAAGGAGGACTACGTGCACGTCATCATGCCGGTCCGGACCGCATCCTAGGGAGGGTCGCCAGGCTGGTGGCCGGAGCAGAGCGGTGCGCCTGACCCGACTCGTCCTCGAGGACTTCCGCAGCTACACCAGTGCGGAGCTTCACCCGGAACCCGGCATGACGATCGTGGCCGGCCCGAACGGCGCCGGCAAGACCAATCTTCTCGAGGCCGTCTTCGTCGCGGTGACGGGACGCTCGCATCGGGCGGGATCGGACGCCGAGCTGGTGCGCCACTCGCGACCCTATGCCCGCGTGCGGATCGACCTGACGGACCCGCAGGGTGCATCGACCGCGCGGGTGGAGCTGCTGCTGCCCGGCGAGGACGCACCCCCCGAGATCCGCAAGCGGGTCACCGTCAACGGCCTTCCCAGGCGGGCCTCGGCCATCGGCGATACTGCCCGTGTCGTCCTCTTCCGCCCGGAGGAGATGCTCCTCCTCGTCGGCGCCCCATCCGAGCGCCGTCGGTTCATGGACGCGATCCTCGCGCAGCGGCACCGCGCGGCGGCGCGCGACCTCGCCGAGCTGGGTCGTGTCCTTGCCCAGCGCAACGCCCTCCTGCGCGCCATCCGCCGCGAGGAAGCGACGGCCGACAACCTCTCGTTCTGGGACGAGCAGCTCGCGCTGGTCGGGGCGCGGGTCATGGCCGCGCGGCTGAACCTGGTGGCCGAGCTGGCGGCTCGGATCCCGGCGCTGCACGACGCGGTGGCTCCCGTCGACGAGCGTGGCGAGCAGGTGCGTCTCACGTACGCCGACACGCTCAAGGACGCCTGGCCGGAGCGGCCCGCCGCGACTGCCGCGGCTCCTGCGCTCGAGGAGCTCGAAGCGGCCTACCGGCGACGGATCAGCCAGGCTCGAGAGAAAGAGCTGTGGAACGGGGTGTCGCTGGTCGGGCCGCACCGCGACGACCTGCGGGTCGAGCTCGCCGGTCGGCAGGTGGCGACGCACGCCAGCCGAGGGCAGCAGCGAACGATCATCCTGGCCCTGAAGCTGGCCGAGACCGACCTGCTGGGAGCCGATGGTGCCCCGACCCCGATCGTCCTGCTGGACGACGTCTTCTCAGAGCTCGACGCGGACCGCTCCGACCGGTCGCTGTCGCTCCTCCTCGAGCGCGGGCAGGTGCTGGTCACGATGGCAGACCTTGCGACGCTGCCCGCCGGGCGCAGTGGCGTCACGATCTGGCAGGTCGGCGAGGGGCGCCTCTCCCAGGCGCCACGCGTGGCATGAGCCGTACCGAGGAGGCCGCCAGCGCGGTGCAGCGAGCCCTGCTCGCCTGCATGGGTCCCGGCGCCGCGGAGCAGATCGCGCTGGCCCAGGCCCGGCTGGCATGGCAGGAGGCGGTCGCCGCGGCCGGGCTCGAGCGCGGCAGCCTTTCGTCGCGCCTTATCACTGTCCGTGCCGGGACCGCCCAGGTGGAGGCATCCGAGCCGATCCTGGCGCAGGAGCTCGGCCTGCGCGCCGAGGCCCTGATGGCGGCTGCCAACCAGCGCATGGACGGGCGTCCGGGGGCGACGATCGTCCTTACCCGGGTCACCGTTTCGGTGGCTCGTTCGGGGGGTGGCCGCTCCCTATAATCGGGCGCGTCGCCGTCCTTCGCTCGAGTCCGCGGATTCTCCATGAGCAACCGCCTGGCCACCCGCATCGGCCTGTTGGCCGGCGAGGACCGCGCCCCCGACGCGCTCGACCTGGTTCGATTCCGCGAGCCGACCACCGGGTCAGAGGTGCGCACCAAGGGCAGCCTGTTCCTCCTGGCGCAGGTCACCGGCGGTGACCCGGCGCTCGGCAGGGCCGCGGCCGAGGCCCTGGAGACGATCGAGCGCGACTACTACTACGACCTTTCGGCGGGGGCGACGGGGGCCATCAGCAAGGCGCTCTCCGCCGCCAACCGGCTCCTCTTCCACCAGCGATCACGGCTCGGCCTCACCCGCCGCGGAGGCGTGAGCATCGTTGCGCTGGTCGTTCGTGGGCGGGAGGGGCACGTGGCCAAGCTCGGACCGGCCGCAGCAGTCATCGTCCGGGACGAGCGGATGTTCGAGCTGCCCCCTCCCCCCTCCGTGGATGCGGAGGATCCGCGCCTCCGCGAGCGTCGCGTGGCTGACTCGCTCGGGGAGGCGCTCGAGATCAAGCCGTACACCTGGGA
>JBKKBV010000080.1:0-35465 GCA_046713375.1 Candidatus Limnocylindria bacterium | reverse complement strand
CCCACGGATAGTCTGGGGCGCGTCGGCGACGAGCGAACACCCCGAAGGTGATCAGCGCCCGCGTGCGCTGCGGGTAGGTGGCCGCGAACAGGAGGCTCATGCTGCCGCCCTCGGAGTGGCCGAAGAGTGCCGCCTGTTCGGACCCCGCCGCATCCTGGACCGCCCGCAGATCGTCCATGCGCTCCTCGAGCGTGGGCAGCCCATCGTTGGCGACCCGATCCGAGAGGCCAGTGCCCCGCTTGTCGAACAGGATCAGTCGCGAGAAGGATGCGAGTCGGTCCAGGAAGGCTGCGAGCCCGGGCTGCTCCCAGCACTCCTCGACATTGGAGACCCAGCCGGGGATGAAGATCAGGTCGAGCGGTCCGTCGCCGACCACCTGATAGGCGATGTGCACATCGCCTGATTTGGCGTACCGAGTCTGTGGCGGCATTGAGGACCGTAGGGTACGAGCACCGATAGCATGCACGCCACTCGAGCACCAAGGTCATGGCTAGGAGTCTGAGGTCGGTTCCGCACATGAGCCGCGCCCGATCTGGCCGCCTCGTCGTCGACTGGCGCTGCCCGCAATCCGTGGTCCAGATGCTCAGATGCCGAGCGTGCGGCACAACCCGAAGCACCAGTGCGGGCTACTTCTCCTCGAAGCCCGCCTCGAAGGCGGCTTGCTCATCGGCCGGCATGCCATACGTGTGGCGCTCCTCCGGGTAGTCGCCGGACCGGACATCGGCGGCAAACGCAGCCAGCGCCTCGCGGATGACCGTCGCCAGGTCCGCGTAGCGCTTCACGAAGCGCGCGGTGTGTCCCTCGGTCAGGCCCAGCAGGTCGTGGTAGACGAGCACCTGGCCGTCGACCCGCGGCCCAGCGCCGATCCCGATGGTCGGAATCTCGAGCGCCTCGGTGATCCGCGCCGCGACCGGCGTGGGCACCGCCTCGAGCACGAGCGAATAGCAGCCGGCCTCCTGGAGAGCGAGCGCATCAGACAGCATCCTGCGCGCCCGGGCGGCCGTCCGCCCCTGGGCCTTGTAACCGCCCAGCGCCGTGGCCGACTGCGGCGTCAGCCCCAGGTGACCCATCACCGGGATCCCGGACTCGACGATGGCCCGCACGCGGGGCAGCATCCGCCCAGCGCCCTCGAGCTTGACGGTGTCCGCGCGCCCCTCCTTCACGAAGCGGACCGCGTTGCGCACCGCTTCCTGGTCAGAGACCTGGTACGAGCCGAAGGGCATGTCGCCGACCACCAGCGGCCGCTGCACGGCCGAGGCGACGGCGCGGGTCATGAAGATCATCTCGCCCATCGTCACGGGGACCGTCGAGTCGTGTCCGAGGACCACCATCGCGGCGCTGTCGCCCACCAGCACGACGTCGATGCCGGCCGCCTGGGCCAGGCGGGCGCCCGCGGCGTCGTAGGCGGTCACCATCGCGATCCTGGTGCCCTGCCGCTTCATCTCCAACAGCTCGGTGATGGCGAGCTTGGCCGGGACCTGGGATTCGCCGACGTTCGTATGGCTGGTGGTCACTGGCTATGCCTCTGCATCGAGGAGCACATTGTCTATCAGACGCGTCGATCCGACCACGACCGCGGCCGCCAGGGTCGGTCCGTCGAGGTCCGCCTCGGCGACGTAGTCCACGTTCAGCCGCGGCTCGGTATCGAGCGCCTCACGGGCGGCGCGCACCGCGTCCGTTCCGGACCGATGCGCTGCGAGGCCCGCCTGCAGCGCCCGAGGCAGGGCCAGCGCCGCCTGCCGCTCCTCCGCCGAGAGGAACGCGTTGCGGCTCGACAGCGCAAGGCCATCGGCATCGCGCACGGTGGGACAGGCCACGATCTCGACAGGCAGGTCCAGGTCGCGGACGAGCTGCTTGACGACGGCCACCTGCTGCGCATCCTTGCGCCCGAAATAGGCGCGCTGTGGCTTGACCAGCAGGAAGAGCTTGGTGCAGATGGTCGCCACGCCGCGAAAGTGGCCCGGCCGCGATGAGCCCTCCAGGTACGTTGCGACCTTCCCCGGATCGATCCACGTATCGAAGCCATCGGGATAGATCTGTTCTGCAGCCGGCACAAACAGGATGTCCACTCCGGCTGACTCGGCGACCGCGATGTCGGCCGCCTCGTCGCGCGGGTACCGCTCCAGGTCCTCGCCTCGCCCGAACTGGGCGGGGTTCACGAACACGCTGACCACGACCTGCTCCGTTCCTTCGCGCGCCGCGGCAATGAGGGAACGGTGCCCGTCGTGCATGGCACCCATGGTTGGCACGAGGCCGATGCTGGCCGCGCGCCCTGGCCCCGGATCCAACGCCGCGCGCAGGTCGGCGACGGTGCGGACGACGTTCACGGGCGGGTCGCCTCTGCCAGCGCCCGGTACAGCGGCACGAGGTCCGGTGCGCGCTCCTCGAGGGCCTGCAGGTGCGCTTCGACCGTCGACCAGTCGCCGCGGGCGATCGGCCCGGTCAGGACGAATCCGTTCTCGATGGTGCGCGTCATGAGCGGGATCAGCGCCTCGGGTGGCGCGTGGCTCTCCTCGAGCAGCCGCGCTGCGGCTCGATGCAGCGCCACCAGGAAATTGCTGGCCATGGCCGCGCCCGCGTGGTACAGCGGCTTGTCGGCATCGGCCAGGTCGAAAGGGTGGAGGCCGAGCGTCTCGGCCAGCCAGCGCGCCACTTCGCGTGCCTCATCGGTCTCGGCGGTGACGGCGGCCCAGGCGCCGTCGAGCTGCTCCGCCCCTCGTTCGCGGGTGAGCGTCTGGAGGGGATGGACGCTGAATCGTCGCGTATGCGGGTCAAGCGCCCGCAGCGTGGTGGCGCCGCTTACATGGGCCACCCAGGGACCGATCTCGACGCGCTGCGCCACCTCGGCGATCGCCGCATCAGGCACGGCCAGCAGCACGAGATCGGCATCGGCGAGGGCGTCACGACCGGCGCGGACGGTCAGCCCGCGATCGGCCAGGCGGGCCGCGATGGCGCCGCCGGCACGCCCGGTGCCGACCACCCGGACCGTGCTTATCATGCGGGGGAGTCTGCCACACTGCCCTTCGTGCGCAATCTGACGCTCACCGAAGCGAGGCGGCTGGCGATTCTGGGCACGATGCTGGCAGGACCGCGCCCGGGCTCCGTGCTGGAGGTGGTCAAGCGACTGGGCAGGGTCCAGGTCGATCCGACCGCGGTGGTGGCGCGCGCCGAGCAGCTCACCCTATGGAGCCGGTACGGAACTTACGACCGCGACGAGCTCCGTCGCCTGCTCGAGGACGAGCCGCGCCAGCTCTTCGAGTACAACGCCTACCTGGTCCCCACCGCGGACCTGCCGCTGCATCGCCCCGCCATGGCGCGGTTCCCGCGGCCCGAATACAGCCGCGGCCGCTACATCCGCGAGTGGCTGGCCGACAACGCCTCGTTCCGGGCCTACATCCTCGACGAGCTTCGCGGTCGCGGACCGCTCCTCTCGCGCGACCTCGACGACCGCGCGGTCGTGCCGTGGCGGAGCGGCGGCTGGAACGACGGCAAGAACCTTGGCCAGATGCTCGACTGCTTGTGGCGGGCCGGCGACATCGCGATCAGCCGCCGCGATGGGACCCAGCGGGTCTGGGATCTCGCCGAGCGCGTGCTGCCCCTGGTCGACGAGGAGCTCCCCGACGAGGTCGCGGCGATCGAGATCATGGAAAGGCAGCTGCGCGCCCGCGGCTTCGACGAGCCGGGGTTCGGGCAGGCGATCGACTACTGGTTGCCCGCGCGCGAGATCGGGCTCGCCTCATTGCTGGCCGATGGCGTGGCGGTGCCGGTCGAAATCGACGGCCTGCCCGGCGAGTGGCTCGCCCACGCCGAACTGCTGGCCGGTCTCGACGACCTCTGGCAGCCGCGGACCACGCTGCTCGGCCCGTTCGATCCGCTCATTTCGGATCGCGAGCGAGCCGAGGTGCTCTTCGACTTCCGCTTCCGGCTCGAGATCTACGTCCCGGCTGCGAAGCGACAGTACGGCTACTACGTGCTGCCGATCCTCCACGGCGATCGCCTGATCGGCCGGATCGACCCCGTCCTCGACCGGAAGCGGCGCGCCCTGACGGTGAACGCCATCTACGCCGAGCCGAACGCCCCGGCCGATGCCTGGCCGGCGGTTCGCGCGGCGATCGACGGGCTGGCGGGCTGGATCGGTGCCGAGGAGGTTAGGCTGCCCGCGCTACCGGCTCCCTGGGGCTGACCTAGCCATCCAGGTACACCTGGTCGACGAAGCACCAGCGCCAGTCCTCATTAGGCTCCATCGACTCAGCCACCGGATGGCCGGAATCGCGCGCATGGCCCGATGCGTGGCGGCCCGGTGACTGGTCGCAGCAGCCGACGTGGCCGCAATGCAGGCACCGGCGCAGATGGAGCCAGCGCTCGCCGGTCGCCAGGCATTCCTCGCAGCCGCGGCCCCGGGCCGCGACCGGATAGACACCGTCGAGGTGGCGACAGATCGTCTCGGCGCTCACGCCGCGATGGTAACGGTCCGCTCCTCCGCGCCGCGCAGGACGGTGAGGGGCAGCGCGGCATCCGCGGCCAGCGAACCCATCGCCTCGAACAGGTCGTCGGCGCTGGCCACGGGCTTGCCGGCGGCGGCCACGATCAGGTCGCCCTCGGCGATCCCCGCCTTGGCGGCCGGGGATCCATCCTCGACGTCACGGACCAGCAGCCCGTCGCGCTCGTCGAGCCCCACCGCGCGACGCAGCTGGCGCGCCACGTGCGCTGGTGCGAGGCCCAGCCCCAGTCGTCGCCGCTTCGGCTCCTCTCCTCGACCGAGTGCCGCCACGCGGTCGCGCAGGGCCGCATCGGCAGAGATCGCCTGGTAGAAGCCGCTCCCAAGCCGGTTCGTGTTGATCCCCAGCAGCTTGCCGTCGCCGTCGACGATCGGCCCACCCGACGAGCCGGGCAGGAGGGGAGCGGTGTGCTCGACCGCGCCCGCCACGCGACGCCCCCTTGGGCCGCGGAACTCGCGCCCGATGCCGGAGACGTACCCAACCGTAACGCGCAGCCCGTTTCCCGCAGGGTTGCCGATCGCAACGACCGGCGAGCCGATCCCGAGGGCCGACCCATCCCCCCACGCGATCACAGGCGCGTCGCCGGTGTCGACCCCGATCACCGCCAGGTCGCCGTCGCCATCGGCTCCAAGGACCTTGCCTTCCGCCTCCCGTCCACCGGCGAAGAAGACGTGCACCTCGTCGCCGTGCAGGTTGTGCGCATTGGTCAGCACCTTGCCGGATTCGACCACCACGCCCGACCCGCCGCGCCATCGGTTGCCAATGCCGACCGTCGAACCTCCCGCCGTTGATGCGACCGATGCGATCGCCTTGCCAAGCTCGTCCATGGGACCCATTGATCTCTACTCCATCTGGTAGCGTGTGACTTGCAATGCGCAAGTTACTCCCCACGGACCGTTTGTCAAGGCCGATGCCGTACGATCCCGTCATGGCCTCGAACGACTCACCCCTGGCCGCCGCGCTGGCGCGGGTGGGGGACCGATGGAGCCTGCTGCTGGTCGAGGCCCTCCTGCCGGGGCCTCGCCGCTTCAACGAGCTGGGCGAGGCCGTGACCGGCATCGCGCCGAACATCCTGGCCGACCGGCTGCGCCGCCTGGAATCGGAGCGGATCGTGTCGGCGACCCCCTATTCCGAGCGCCCGCCGCGCTTCGCCTACGCCCTCACCGCCGAGGGGGCCGAGCTGGCCGGCGCCCTGCGTCTGCTCGCCGACTGGGGCTCGCGCGTCTCTCGCGAATCCGAGCCACTGCGCCACGCTGCGTGCGGCACACCGGTAGAGGCGCGCTGGTACTGCCCCACCTGCGACCGACCGGTCGAGGGCCGCGAGGCCGAGCAGGTCCGGCGGGTCTAGCCTCTTGACATGTGACTACGCTTCTCGGCGAGGGCGAGAACCTCGAGGTCGACCCGCCGCGCAAGCTCGTGCAGAGCATGCGAGCCCTGTGGAGCGACGAGGTGAAGGACGAGGGCTTTTCGCGGGTCACCTGGGAGATCGAGCCGGTCGGCGACTCGTGCCGCCTGGTGGTCACCCACGATCAGCTGCGCGAAGGCGCCAACGAGGAGCTGTACGGCGGCTGGCCGATGATCCTCTCCGGCCTCAAGACGTGGCTGGAGACCGGCGAGCTGCTCACCACGCCAGGCTCCCTGATGTACGCCGAGCCCGCGGAATCGGCTCGCTGATCATGGCCGCCGACGTAACCGCGCAGGAGGCATCGATGACGGCACCTGAAAACGTCTACGAGGTCGAGATCGCGACCACTCCCGAGCGGCTGTGGAAGGCGATCACCGACCCGCAGCAGACGCGCAGGTACTGGTACGGCGCGCTCAGCATCTCGGACTGGAAGGTCGGCTCGCGCTGGACCAGCGAGTCGGAGCAGGGCGAGGTCTACCTCGAGGGCGAGATCCTGGAGATCGACCCGCCACGGCGCCTGGTCCATTCCTTCCACGTCGTCCACGAGCCGGAGGCAGCCGCTGAGGCGCCGTCACGTATCGAGTTCGAGATCACCCCTATTGGTGACCGATGTCGCCTCACCGTCACCCACACCGGCCGCGGGCCGGCCACGATCGAGTACACCAGTGGAGGCTGGGAGACGATCCTCGGCGGGCTGAAGGAGCTGCTGGAGACTGGGAAGGTGGCGGCGGCCGCGATGTAGGGCCGTCGCTCTAGAACGGCTTGAAGACCATCAGCCAGAGGATCACGACCAGGCCGATGCCGCCGACCGTCGCGAGTTCGAGGGCCCGCGTCGAAGCGAGGAGTGCAGGCAACGCCGCCGGGTCCGCCGGCGGCGGCTCGGTCCCCTTCTTGTCGTAGATGCCGACGCTCCCGACCGCGTGGCGCACGTCGTCGTGATGGCGCGTTCCGCGGAAGCTCATGTAGCCCCACAGCAGGATCAGGATTCCGAGCGAAGCCCAGATCCAGCGTCGCCCCCAGTAATCGCCGACGAAGCCGGCGGCGATCCCGGTGGCCAGCAGGAAGATGACGGCGAACGCCGCGATCGTCACGGCCAGCTTCGACAGGTCGAGCATGGCCGCGACGACAGCCTGATCTCGTTCGTTGCGGACCCGGATCGCAACGAACATCGAGACCCCGTGCGCCAGCACGAAGACGAATGCGCCAAGGATGTGCGAGAAGACGAGCCACGGCTGCCAGTCCATCGGGCGAACCTCCGTCGGCTGCGAAATGTACTAGACCGGTGCCTGGGCGGGCTCGCGGACGAGCCGCCAGGCATTGAGGCCGATCGTCAGAGCCAGCCAGAAGATGACCAGCGCCAGCACCGGGTGGAAGGCCGCCACGACCGGCACGTCATGGCGCGCCAACGCCAGGAGCGGCTGGATGAACTGCACCGCCGCCAGCGCGGTCGTCCACCACATCAACCGCGACCCGATCCTGGCCACGGCTCCCGCGATCAACAGCAGGAACGGAACGATGTGCAGGATCCAACCCAGGCCGATGTGCGGCTCGAAATCCCTCGCGACGCCGAACAGGCCAGTCCCCGCCAGGAAGACCTGCACCAGGATTCCGGCCAGGTAGATCCAGACGATGCCGAGATAGACGTATCGAGCACCGGCCACTTGCACCACCCTCCACAGCGATGACCCGGGTCACGGAGAACGCCGGCAGATAATACTGTGCCCCATGGCTACCTCGAAGCCCCTCCCCGAGCCGTGGGCCAGCGTCCGTCAGCGGCTCCGCGCGCGTGGGTTGCGCTGGACCCCCCAGCGGCGCGCCGTGGTCGAGGCGCTGGCGGGCAGCGATGGGCACATCACCGGGACCGAGCTGCTCGAACGCTGTCGGGCGATCGATCCGGCCACTATCCCGTCGACCGTGTATCGCACGCTGGACGTGCTCGAGGAGCTCGGCCTGGTGCAGCACGGGCACGGTGCCGATGGCCGGGAGGAGTTTCACGTCGGACCCGACGCGCTTCACGGACACCTGCACTGTGCCACATGCGGCGGCCGCTGGGAGATTCGAAGCGACGCCGCGCGAGCGATCATCGACGGCCTGCGCGCATCAGACGGGTTCGAGGTCGACCTCTCGCACGTGACCGTGGTCGGCCGATGTGCCGATTGTGCAGCGGCCGCCGCGGCGGGCACGTGAGCGACACGACCTTCCTGGGCCTTCCCGCCATGGGAGCTGAGCAGGTTGGCGGCGAGCAGCCGCAGGTCGCGATCCTGGGGATCCCGTTCGGGGTGCCCTACCCATCGCCCGGCCACACGGCCGGCTGCGCCGATGCGCCCGACGCCATCCGGGCGCGCTCCCGGCGCCTCGCCAACTTCGCCGATCACCATGACTTCGATCTCGATGCCCCGATGCTGGTCGGCTCGCCCCCGCTTCGGATCGTGGATGCGGGCGACGTGGACGGCACGGCAGACGACGGGGCGGGCAACGCGTCGCGCGCGGAGTCAGCCGTTCGATCACTGCTGGCCACGGGCGCCGTCCCGATCGTGCTGGGTGGCGACGACTCGGTTCCGATCCCGGTCCTGCGTGCCTACGCCGGCGGCGACCCACTCACCGTGCTGCAGGTAGATGCCCACCTCGACTTTCGCGACGAGGTCGGCGGTGTGCGGGACGGCTACTCCTCAACCATGCGCCGGGCTGCCGAGATGGATCACGTGGAACGGATCGTGCAGGTCGGGCTGCGCGGCGTCGGCAGCGCTCGCACCTCGGACGTGTCCGATGCGCGCGCGGCCGGGAATCTGCTCGTCACCGCGCGCGAGCTCCGCGCGCGCGGGGTCGAATGGCTCCTCGGAGAGCTGCCGCACGGCGCGCCGGTCTTCATCGCCTTCGACCTCGACGGGCTCGACCCCTCGGTCGCGCCGGCGGTGAGCGGCGTGTCGCCCGGCGGCCTCTCCTACGACGAGGCGGGCGACCTCGTCGCCGGCGTGGCTGAACGCTACCGGGTGGTCGGCGCAGCCTTCACCGAGCTGGTGCCGGCGCTCGACGTCAACGGGATCTCGGCGCTGGTGGTGGTGCGGATGGTCATGCGGCTGCTCGCCGGCCTCGACCGCAACCGGGTGAGAGCCTAGCCGTCGACGAGGGTGCGGCTGAAGAAGTCCAGCATCCACCCCGCGAAGTCGTCGCGGCAGACCCAGACCGGCATGCCGGCCGGCGCGTTGTGACCCGCTCCCTCGCACCAATGCAGCTCGATCTCGACCCCTCCGGCCAGGGCATCGTCGTAGAACGCCTGCGTGCGCGCCGGCAGATCCTCGGTGTCCGCGGTCCCGTGCGACAGCAGGACGGGCAGCCGGGTCAGCTCCGGGATCGCGTCCTCTGCATCCACCGAGCCCAGGTCGACGCCGAAGCGGAGCTGCGCGGCCAGGAAGACCGCCCACGTTCCCGGGTAGGCCGGGTGGCCGGCGTGCTGCAGCCGCTGCTCGACCTGGAAGCGCATGCGGGTGTGCATCGAGTCGAGCGCGAGCGCCTCGACCCGCGGGTCGTCGCCGGCCTCCGCCACCGCGGTGACGGCACCCATCGAGTTGCCCAGCACGCCGATGTGGCTCGGGCCCTTGGTCTCCTCCAGCCAGTCGATGATCGTGCGCAGGTCCTTCTGCTCGAGGACGCCGACGGTGGACTCCTCCCCGCTGCTGCGATGGGTATTGCGCATGTCGAAGGCGACGAGGTTGAAGGTTTCGTGCAGCCCCGCGCCGTACTCCAGGATGCCGGTCTTGGTCGCCCCGAAGCCATGCACCAGGACCACCGTCGGGGCGGTCGGACCCGCGCCATCCGCAGAGGGAATGTACCAGCCGGCGAGCCGGATCCCGTCGTCGGTCACCACCTGGTTGCCGGCGAGCGTGCCGGTGTAGGTGCAGTTCTTCTGGTCGGTATTGCGCTCCGCCAGCAGCGCGTCGTCGGCGATGTCGTAATTGATCGCCTCGTAGGTCCACCCGAACAGCTGGTCGGGCGTCCGGCAATCGCGATGGCTGCCGCCCCCCTCGACCAGCTGGCGCGAGCCCTCGTAGCCCACGTAGGCGGTGTAGGCGATGCCGCCCACAAGGGCGACGGCGAGCAGGAACAAGAGGAGCCGCCGAATCATCACATCGGTGAGGCTAGCGCACGTCCAGCGTGGCGTCGCGGCGCGCTGACCGCTCGAGAATGACGAAGAGCGCAAAGGCGGACGCCGCGTAGGCGACCCCCACCAGCGCCTCGATGCCGATCAGCCAGCCGACCTGATCGAATCCGGCCCCATCCGCCGCCTGGCGAACGGCCTCGACGCCGTGGGTGAAAGGCAGCAGGTTGCCGACCACCTGCATCCAGCCGGGCAGCTCATTCAGCGGGATGTTCACGCCGCAGAACAGCAGGATCGCCATGGTGATCAGGTTGGCGCCGAACAGGCCGTCGCGCAGGCGGAGCGAGATGGCGCCCTGCAGCGCACCGATGGCCGTGCACGAGAAGACGGTCACCAGCAATGCCAGACCGGCCACCGCAATGGAGCCGGGTGCGAGCCGCACGCCAAGGAAGACGACCCCCAGCCCAAACGCGTAGAGCGACACCAGCAGGCCGTTCAGGATGAACGGCATGAAGCGGCCGGCGAAGACAGCCGCTCGGTTGGCGGGCGTGGCCAGCAGGGCGGGGAGCGTCCCGAACCAGCGCTCGTTGGCGATCGCCATGGTCATGCCGAAGACGCCTGCCAGTGCCGACACCTGGACCGCGTTACCGATCGCGAAGTACGCCGGCGACCGGTCGGTCGCGTAGGAGCCCAGCGAGGCGAAGAAGAAGAGCTGGAACGTCGGGCCGCCGATGAGGGTGGGAATGTAGATCGAGGGTCGAGCCCAGTTGAAGAGCATTCCGTAGCTCATCCGGCCGCCATACCAGAAGACGCGCCATGCAGATCGGAGCGTGTCGGGTGCGATGCGCGAGATCGGGGTCGTCAGCGCTGTCATTGCAGCGAGAGGGTTGCATCGCGCCTGGCCTTGGCCAGCACGAAGACGAGGGTGACGCGGGCCGCGACGTAGTACACGACGGCCAGGACGAAGCACATCACGATGGCCAGGATCGGCGCATTCGTTCCGATTGCGGCCCCGCGAATCGCCTCCATCCCCCAGGTCGGCGCCAGCAGCCAGCTGATCGGCTGAACCCAGAACGGGAGGGTGGCGACCGGCACCAGGAGTCCGGCGAGCAGCCAGATCGGGTACTCGAGCAGGTTCCCGAGCGCGTTGGCATGCCGGTACAGGACGAAGGTTGTGGCGATCAGCATGCCGAGCGATCCGAGCGAGACGATCGCCGCCACCAGCGACAGCGGCAGGATCAGCGGGTAGGTCGCCTCAATCGGCATTCCGAAGAGGAGGACACCCCACGCCAGCGTGGCCACGATTCCGTAGAAGCCGAAGACGACGGCTCCGAAGGTCTGCCCGACCAGGATGTAGTCATAGCGTGAGGGGGCATTGACCAGGAGCTCAAGGGTGCCCTCCCAGCGCTGCCACGCGATGGCACCGCCGCAACCGAAGAGGGTCGTGCTCCAGACGCCCATCATGCCCGCGCCGAGGGCAACGTACAGGAGGGTCTGCCCGGCCGTCCCGCCGCCTGACTGGAACAGGAAGAAGGCGAGGGTGGCGAAGATGAGCGGCGCGATGAAGGTGGTCAGGATGAAGAACTCGCTGGCCAGCAGGATCCGCACGTTGAACCAGGTGACGAACCAGACCAGCCGCAGCGTTCGCTGCCAACTCATCGCATCGGCCCTACTGAACCAATGCGGCCCGCGCCGCTCGCGCCTCGTCGTCGCCGGTGGTGGCGATGAGGTGGACGTAGGCGTCCTCGAGGGTCGGCTCGCGCGCGACCACCTTGCCAACCCGCGTGTCGCCGAGGAGCGCGAGGAGGCGTTGGGTGATATGCGCGCCACGGTCGCTCTGGACCAGGAGGATCTGGCTCTGGTCGCGCTCCTCGACGTTGATGGCGCTGACATCGTCGTCCCCGCGCAGGCGTTCGACGGCCTCGTCCGTCACGCCGAAGGTCTCGATCTCCACGATGGTGCGCTCGGCGATCGCATCTTTCAGGTCCGCTCCCGTCCCGAGCGCGACAATGCGGCCGGCGTTGATCACCGCGATCCGGTCGCAGAGGGCATCGGCCTCGAACATGTAATGGGTGGTCAGCAGCACCGTCTTGCCGGCGTCGACCAGCGACCGCACGGTCTGGCGCAGCTCACGCGCCCCCACCGGATCCAGGCCGATCGAAGGCTCGTCCATGAAGATGACCTCCGGGTCGTGGAGCAGGCCGCGTGCGATATGGAGGCGTTGGCGCATGCCGCGGCTGTACCCCTCCACCTTCTCGTTCTCCCTGCCGGTCAGGCCCACGAGCTCCAGCAGCGCGGCGATCCGGCACCGCTGCTCCGACGGCTCGACCCCGTACAGCTCAGCGAAGTAGCGCAGGTTGTCGATCCCGCTGACCCGGTCGTACAGCCCGCGATCCCCGCCGAAGACGTAGCCGATGCGCTGGCGAACCGCGGTCGTATCGCGCACCACGTCGAAGCCCATCACGCTTGCCGTGCCTGAGGTCGGCAGCAGGAGGGTGATCAGCATCTTGATCGTGGTCGTCTTGCCGGCTCCGTTCGGCCCCAGCAGCCCGAACAGCTCGCCGGGCCGCACCGCGAAGCTGATGCCGCGCACCGCCTCGACGGTCATTGGCCGGCGGCGCAGGACCCCCGTGTGAGTCTGGTAGTTGCGCACCAGGTCGACCGCCTCGATGGCCGGGACGTCACCCGGCGAGGCCGCCATCAGAACCAATCCTTGAGCTTGAAGAAGATGGCCGCGCCGACCATCGCGACCGCCATCACTCCCAGCGCGAAGGGATAGCCGAGCGGCCAGCTCAGCTCGGGCATGAAATGGAAGTTCATGCCGTAGATGCCGGCGATCAGGGTAGGGACCATGATGATCACGGTGAAGGCGGTCAGTCGCTTCATCACCGCGTTCAGGTTGTTGCTGGTGACCGACAGGTTGGCCTCGAGTGCGGATGCCAGCAGGTCGCGTTGCAGGTCCAGCTGGTCGAGCACCCTGATGAGGTGGTCGTAGAGGTCCTGGAAATAGGGAGCCGATGCGTCGTCGACCAGCGGCAGATCCCGGCGCAGCAACGCGTTGGCCACGTCCCGCTGCGGCGATATGGTGCGTCGCAGCTCGAGCAGCTCCCGCTTCAGACGCAGGATGCTGCGCAGGGTGTCGCCGATCTGCCCGCCTGCCAGGATCTGGTCCTCGAGGCCCTCGATCTTGTCGGCGAGTCGATCGAGGAGAGGAAAGAATCCGTCGACGCTGGCGTCGAGGATGGCGTACAGCAGCGACCCCGGCGTCCGGGCCACCGCATCCGGCCGCTCCCGAAAGCGCCGCTCGACCTCCTCGATAGCGGGCGATGCCTGCCATCGGACGCTGACGAGGTAGCCGGGTCCCGCGAAGAAGTGGAGCTCGCCGAGGTCGAAGAAGCGATCGCCACCGGTCGCCTCGAGGACCTCGTAGGTCACGATCATCTGCTGCTCCCCGTACGTGTCGAGCTTCGGGCGCTGCCTGCGCTTCTCGAGGTCCTCCAGGGCCAGCGGATGGACGGCGAACTCCTCGCGCAGGAGTGCCAGGTCGTCGGCCGTCGGCGACGCGATGTCGAGCCAGACGACATGCTCGGCCTTCGCTCGCAAGCCGTCGATGGTGTCGAGCTCCGCGGGGCCGAGCTCCTGTAGCTTGCCGCCGGGGAGTCGCGCCAGGCAGGTGCGATTCGGAGTGCTATCCATCGGTCGCGTGAGTCTACCCGGCCCGGCGCTCAGATCTGCCCGGGGCGAATGACCAGCGCGCCCCATCCCACCAGCCATGCAGCAGCTCGCCTGCATCGCTGCGAACGAAGAGGTCGATCCGGTCCCGCCCCCAGCTGCAGGCGGCCGGATCGCCATCGATGCTCACCCCGAGCGACTCCCAGGGTTGCCAACCTTCGGGCACATACCAGCGATGCTGGAGCGTCCCGTCGCGCCCTCGCGCGAACACGTCGATCCGATCTGGCCCCCAGCTGCATGCGGCGGGGCTGCCGGTCAGCTCTCCTCCGTGCGCATGGCGCTCGTGCCAGGCGGCGCCATCCCAATAGGTGTCCCACATCTGACCATCGATCCCGATGAAGAAGACCTGCATCTCGTCCACGGCCCAGGTCGCCACCGCCGGGCGCGACCCGACGTCGAGGCCCAACGACTCCCAGTCGCGCATTCGCTCTCCTTCCGGACTCCAGGTGGGGGCGCCATGATGGCCCGCCCCGGCTCCGCCCGCTTCGATGCAGCGCCTATGCTCCCCTCGTGGAGCCGTGGAAGACGATCATCGAGCCATTCCGGATCAAGAGCGTCGAACCGATCCGGATGACCTCCGTGGCGGAGCGCGAGCGACACCTCCGCGAGGCCGGCTACAACCTCTTCAACCTGCACGCCACGGACGTGATCATCGACCTGCTGACCGACTCGGGGACGGGAGCCATGTCGGCCGAGCAGTGGGCGGGAATCCAGCGGGGCGACGAGTCGTACGCCGGCTCCGCTTCCTCGAGAGCGTGCAGGAGCTCTTCCCCTTCAAGCACGTCATCCCCACCCACCAGGGGCGGGCGGCCGAGAAGATCCTCTTCTCCGTCGTCGGAGGCCCAGGCAAGGCGATCCCTAGCAACACGCACTTCGACACGACCCGTGCCAACGTCGAGTTCAGCGGCGCGGAGGCGGTCGACCTGGTGATCGAGGAGGGACGCCACCCATCGGTCATCCATCCATTCAAGGGCAACATGGACCTCGACGCGCTGGACGCGTTCATCCGCGACCGTGGGGTCGCAACCATCCCCGTGGTGATGGTGACCATCACCAATAATTCGGGCGGTGGGCAGCCGGTCAGCCTCGAGAACCTGCGGGGGGTACGCAAGATCTGCGACCGCTATCACCTGCCGCTCTTCCTCGACGCCTGCCGCTTCGCCGAGAACGCCTGGTTCATCAAGCAGCGGGAGCCCGGCCAGTCGGAGCGGTCCATCCCTGACATCGTGCGCGAGATGGCATCCCTGGCCGATGGGATGACCATGTCGGCCAAGAAGGACGCGATCGCGAACATCGGCGGCTGGCTGGCTCTCAACGACGACGGATGGGCCGATGCCGCCCGCAACCTGCTGATCCTGACCGAGGGATTTCCCACCTATGGCGGCCTGGCAGGCCGCGACCTCGAGGCGATCGCCCAGGGGCTGCGCGAGGCGGTCGACGAGGACTACCTGCGCTACCGCATCCGCTCCACGGCCTATCTCGGCGAGGCGCTGGTCGAATCCGGCATTCCGTGCGTGCAGCCGATCGGCGGCCATGCCGTGTACCTGGATGCGGGGGCGCTGCTGCCGCACATCCCTCCGCTGCAGTACCCCGGTCAGGCGTTGGCGATCGCCCTCTACCGAGAAGGTGGGATTCGCGGCTGCGAGATCGGCACTGTCATGTTCGGGATGCACCCCGACGGGACGGAGACTCCCGCACCGATGGAGCTGGTGCGCCTCGCCATCCCGCGGCGGGTCTACACCCAGTCGCACATCGACTACGTGATCGAGGTCGTCCGCTCCGTTGCTGCGGACGCCGCAGAGCTGCATGGCTATCGGATCGCCGAGCAGCCGGACCAGCTCCGCCACTTCACCGCCCGCTTCGAGCCCGTCTAGCCGTCAGCGCGCCTCAACCTGGCTGACCCACTTCACCCACTCCAGCCCGCGTCGATCCGGAGCCACCAGTCGGCACGGGGCCCCATTGCCGTGTGGCAGCGGCGTGCCGGCCACGGCGGTGGCGAGCAGCGCCGCCCGTGCCTCTCCAAGCGGAAGCTCCGCGTACCAGCCGGTGACCGATCGGATGACCACGCGGGTCGCGCGGCCGCTCACCCCGGCCGCGGACAGGACGGCGTCGAGCGGGACACCTCGCCACATCGTGCGCAGCGCCCATCCCGACGTGCAATCCAGGACAGCCTCGCGCTCGACCTCGCCCAGCGCTCCGAGGTCCGCGAGTGACAGATCGAGGGGAGCATCGACGAGGCCGCGAACGGCCAGGCGCCAGGTCGACGCGTCGACCTCCGGCGTTCCCTCGCCGAAGAAGGTGGTCGCCGGCGGAACCCCGCCGGAGGGCAGCCACCGCGATCCCGTGAATCGTCGCAACCCGCCCGCCAGCGTGTCGAGTGCATTGCTGGCCGCCCAGGCGAGCGCCCCGATCCCGGCCATCGTCACCATCTGCAGCGCCGCGCGTCGCGACAGGACCCTGGCGCTCGCCACGCGTCCCGCAGCGGCGGGCCGTGCGCGGCGCCAGATCGGCCGCAGGACGTGCCAGCGCCTCGGAATGAGATGCGCGATCGCGATCGGGACCACTGCCAGCCCGACCAGGACGTGGAGGGTCAGGATCGTCCATGGGCCGATCGACACGATCCTTCCCGAGGCGACCCAGCCAAAGCCTCCAGCCAGCGCCAGCGCCACGGCCAAGAAGAGGGCCAGAGAGATGGCGGTCGTGCCCCACCGCCCGGCCGCGATCGCTCGCGGAAGGCTGCGTCGCAGCTTGACGACGACCGCGGCGGCGAGCGCCCCGCCGAGGAGACCATGGACCACGAACAGCGGAGCGGCGGTCGGCGATCCCGCGCGGAGCGTGACGAGACCGGTGACAACCTGAGCGCCGATCAGGATGGCGAGCAGCCGGTCCAGCGTGGCCGTGCTCATCGGTCCATCTTAGGCGCGCTGGTGTCGGAGCCTGCTGGGCGCGCCTGCCCCGGACCGTCGCGCAGCGCGATCCTGCCCAGGCTCCGCCTCCCCTGGACCGACCCTCCATACTCCTCACCGATGTTTCCGATTGGTGACGAGAACCTTCCGGGCAGGGGCCTGGCCTGGGTCAGCCTCGGCCTGATCGCGGTCAATGTCGCGGTCTTTCTTCTCCTGCAGGATGGCACCGCTGACAACGCGTTCACCTACGGCTGGAGCTCGATCGCGCGAGAGATCACCACCGGCGTCGACCTGATCCAGGCAGAGCCGGTGCTGATCGGCGGGACCGAGTACCTCATCCCCCAGGCGCCGGGACCGGATCCGATCTACGTGACGCTCCTGTCCAGCATGTTCATGCACGGCAGCTGGCTGCACCTCGGCGGCAACATGCTCTTCCTGTGGATCTTCGGCGACAACGTCGAGCACCGCGCCGGCCACGTTCCGTACCTCGTGGCCTACCTGGCGGCTGGCGTTGTGGGCTCGCTGGCCCAGACATTCAGTGACCCGACCTCGCCGATCCCCTCGCTGGGCGCCTCGGGCGCCATCTCGGGCGTGCTGGGCGCCTACCTCGTCCTCTTCCCGCGAAACCGCGTCACCGCGTTCGTCATCCGCTTCCTGGTGCAGATCCCGGCGCTGGTGGCAATCGGTATGTGGATCGCGCTCCAGGTGATCTCGAGCCTCGCCGACCCGACCGGGGCTGGTGGGGTTGCCTACCTGGCCCATATCGGCGGGTTTGCGGCCGGCGTCCTGGCCGGCCTCCTCTTCCGGGCACTGCCAGACCGCGGTCCGGGTCCCGCCGCGGTCAGATGAGCCGGACCGCGGATCCCGGTCTGTTCGGGCCCCGCAGCATCTCCTGGCGAATCGATCGCGAGGTCCTGGTCCTGGCCGGAGGCAGCTGCGCCCTCCTGATGCAGCTCGCTCACCCCGCCGTCGCCGCCGGGGTGGCCGAGCACTCGGACTTCCGAGCCGATCCCTTCGCCAGGCTGCGCCGCACCCTCGCGGCGACGTATGCGGTCGCCTTCGGCAGCACGCCGCGCGCCGAGCGTGCGATTCGCAGGATGAACGCCATCCACGCCTCGGTCGCGGGCACCGTGCCGGAGTCCGGGGAGCCCTACTCGGCGCTCGATTCGGCGTTGCTGCTGTGGGTCCACGCCACGCTGGTGGACACGGCCATTCGCGTCTACGACCGCTTCGTCGCGCCACTCTCCGCCGAGGAGGCTGAGGCCTATCACGCCGAGGCGCGGGAGATCGCCATCCGCCTCGGCGCTTCCGATTCGTCGCTTCCGCGGACATTGGCCGAGCTGCGCACCGAGATGGGCCGACTGATCGTCAGCGGCGAGGTCAGGGTGACGGCCACCGCTCGCAGTCTCGCACCGGCGGTGCTGTACCCGAACCGCCTCCTCCCGCGACCCGTGTGGGACCTCGCCCACCTGGTCTCGCTCTCGGTGCTGCCGCCCGCCATTCGGCGCGGGTACGGCATCACCTGGTCCTCGCGCCGCGAACGTGGGGTCGAGCGGCTCGCGTCCGCCAGCCGGCGCCTGCTGCCGCTTGTGCCGGATCTGCTCCGCCATGTGCCCGCCGCCCGTTCCGCCCAACGTCGGCTGTCGCGGGCCGGGGCGCGACCGTGACGTGGTCGAGCCGGCTGGGTATCATGCCGGCAGCCCATCTCCCCTGATCAGGAAGCGCCGTCGCGGCGTGGTTCGAGGACCTCGTTGAACCGATTCGCGAAGCTCGCTGTCGCCGCCGCGATCGCAACGTACGTGCTGATCGTCGTCGGCGGGCTGGTGCGCGCGACCGACTCGGGGCTCGGCTGCCCGGATTGGCCGCTCTGCTTCGGCGACTGGGTCCCACCCGCCGAGCTGCATGCCTGGATCGAGCACAGCCATCGCCTCGTCGCGGCGTTCGCCGTTGGGCCGCTGGTAGCGGCCGTCGGGCTGATCACCCTGTTCAGCGCGCGGCGCCGCGATCGCCCTCTCCTGGTGGCAGCGGTAGTCACGGGCCTCCTCGTCATCGTGCAGGCGTTCCTCGGCGGCCAGGTCGTGATCCAGCAGCTCCGCGCGGAGCTGGTCATGGCCCATCTGGCCATGGCACTGACGGTCCTGGCGCTGACGATTGTCATCGCGGACCGGGCGGCCAGTGGCGCGCTGCCGCCAGTCGTCGGCGGGCAGCCGAGAGCGCTGGTAGCCGTTACCGGCGCAGTCGTGTTCGCCCAGATGCTGCTCGGCTCCTGGGTCGCCGGGACGGGCGCGGGCCTCGCCTTCCCGGACTTCCCGCTGATGCACGGACGGGTGTGGCCCTCGACCCTGGCCGGGGGTGAGGTCGTCCAGCTGGCGCATCGCGCGCTGGCAGTGGGCGTCGCGCTCCTCGTCGTGTGGACCGCGATCCAGATCCGCCGCACGGTCGCGACCCCGCGCACGCGCCGGCTTGCCGGCCTGGCGGTCGGGCTCGTCGCCGTCCAGATCGCACTCGGCGCGGCCAACGTGTGGTCACGCCTGTCGGCGCTCTTCGTGGTGCCGCACCTCGCCGTCGGTGCTGCCCTGTGGGCCACGATGGTGCTGCTCTACCTGGCACTTCGACGCGCGCCCGCGACCGAGACCTCGAACATGGGGACCGCGACGGTCGGCGGACAAGCGGACGCCACGCCCTCGTCGAGCCTCGGCGAATCACTGCGGGCCTACCTGGCGCTCACCAAGCCACGCATCATCCAGCTGCTGCTGGTGACGACCATCCCGACCATGGTGTTGGCGCAGCGCGGGATCCCCTCGGTGTGGCTGATGGCTGCGGTCGTGCTGGGAGGCTCGCTTGCCGCCGGTGGCGCCAACACCATCAACATGTACCTGGACCGGGACATCGACGACCTGATGCGACGAACCAGGCACCGCCCCCTGCCACGCCAAGCGGTGACGCCCGCACGTGCTCTCGCCTTCGGCATCGCGCTGAGCGTGCTCTCGTTCGTCTGGTTGACCGTCACCGTCAACCTGCTCTCGGCGCTCCTGGCCGCGAGCGCGATCGGCTTCTACGTCTTCGTCTACACCCTGTGGCTGAAGCGATCCACGCCACAGAACATCGTCATCGGGGGCGCGGCAGGCTGCGTTCCGGTCCTCGTCGCCTGGGCGGCGGTGACGGGCACGCTGGAGGTGCCGGCGCTGGTGCTGTTCGCGATCGTCTTCTACTGGACCCCGCCCCACTTCTGGGCGCTGGCCCTCCGATATCGCGGCGACTACGCAGCGGCCAGCGTTCCGATGCTGCCGGTGGTGCGCGGAGAGGCCGAGACGGCGCGCCAGATCGTGGTCTACACGACTCTGCTGGTGGTGGTCTCGCTGCTCCTCTTCCCGGCGGCCCGGATGGGCCTCATCTACCTGGTCGCCGCCGTGGTCCTCGGGGCGGGCTTCGTCTGGTACGCGCTGCGGGTCCTGCGCGACACGACCGACGGGCGTGCGACGATCCGCCTCTTTCGATTCTCGATCAGCTACCTGACTCTGCTCTTCGCGGCCGTCGCCGCCGATTCGCTCCTGCGGCTCGCGCCGGGCTGAGGGTCAGTCGGCCGGCGGCCGCAGCCCGGCGATTCGGGCATCCTCACGCGCGTCGGCGCGTGCCGTGCGGCGGTCCTCGGCTCGCACCCAGGCGGCGACTACGAAACCCATCGCCAGCAGGAAGACGACGTCGCCGCCGGCCCACATCAGCATTCCTCCGACGCTCTGATCGACCGCCGGGGTCGGTCCCCAGGTGCGCAGGTTGGTCAGGTAGTGGGGGTAGAGCGCGGCTGGCGCGCTCATCAGGGCAATCCCCAGGAACGAGTTCTGGGGCATTGCCAGGAACAGGTAGAAGAGGCGCACCGGGTGTGGCAGCCGCCATCGGGCCGGGTCAGCGCCGACCACCGGCCACCAGAAGAGGAGCGCGGCGCCCAGGAAGGTGAGGTGTTGGACGTCATGCAGCCATGGAGTCTCGAGGGCCTGGTCGTACAGGGTGCTGAAGTGCCAGCCCCAGTTGACCGCGGCGAAGAGGACCCAGGCCAGCAGCGGGAAGGAGAGCACGGTCACGACCCTGCTGTGCAGCACGGCAAGCAGCAGGCCCCGCACCGATGGCGACGCCGCGCGCAGCGCCAGCGTCGCGGGCGCTCCGAGCAGCAGCAGCGGAGCGGCGACCAGCTCCAGCAGCAAGTGCTGCAGCATGTGCACGCTGAACAGCGCTCCCTCGTAGGCCTCGATCGGGGAGACGAGGGCCAGCGCCAGGATCCCAAGGCCGGCCAGGAAGGCAGCACTTCGCCAGGCGGGATGCTGGTGATCGGGGTGCTCCGCCGCTACCCGGCGCACGAGGATCACCCAGGCCGTGGCCGCGATCGCGAGCGACAGGAGCAGCAGCGGCTCCGGGCGCCACTCGAGGAGCACCTGCGGAAAGGTGGGCGCCGGTGGAGTGCTGCCATGGGCAAATGAGCGTGTCGGGACGGCCACGGCCACGCCGGTCGCCAGGAGAAGGCCGAGCCACCCGTGCATCACGGTCCCATTCTGGCGCCGACGGGCCCCGCCGCAGCGCTCGGAACCCGTGCGTCCGCTGTTGCGTCCAACGCCCATGAAGCAAATCGCCCGCCCCCTGCTGCCCGCTGCCCTGGCGCTAACCCTGCTCGCTGCCTGCTCCTCGGGGCCGGGTGGCTCGAACGGCCCGATCGCGCATCCATCGGGCGATGACGTGATCCTGCGGGTCGAGTTCGGCGCCAGCATGATTCGCGACTTCCACCTCACCAACTTCCCCTCTTTCAGCCTGCTCGGCGATGGTCGGGTGATCGTGCCGGGTGCGCAGATCGACATCTTCCCGGGGCCGGCGCTGCCGGCAGTAAACGTCCGGAAGCTGACCGAGGAGGGCGTCCAGCTGGTCCTCAAGGAGGTTGCGGGCACCGGCCTCTTCGGCTCCAGCGCCGAGTTCCGCGCCGCCCAGAACTTCGTCGCCGATGCGGGTGACACCATCTTCACGCTGCATGCCGAGGGAAAGGACGTGACGATCACGGTCTACGGGCTCGGGACGTTCGACGCCCCCGGCAACTACCCCGGCGTCTCGGCCGAAGAGCTTGGGGCGAACCAGGCGCTGTCGCGGCTCGCCCAGCAGCTCGGCAACCTGGATGCCATGGTCGCTGCCAGCGCCTGGGCTGACGCCGGCTGGCAGCCATACGAGCCAGAGGCACTCCGGCTGCTGATCCGTAACGCCGACGCCGATCCGCCCGACGAGAGTGGCATCGGCAACGCGCTCATTGACTGGCCCGTCGATTCGGACCCAACCACCTTCGGCGAGGCAACCTCGGACGGGGAACGACGCTGTGGCGTGGTGAGCGGTCAGGAGGCGGACGACTGGTACGCGGCTCTCACCAATGCGAACAGCCAGGCTCGCTTCGTCAAGGGCGACCACAAGTACGAGGTCACGGTCCGCTTCCAGCTGCCGGACGAGCCGCTGGAGTGCCCCACAGCGCCCGTCTGAGCCGGGCCTGATCCCCACCGGCGCAGTCGCGGGAGGCTGCGCCGCGCAGGACGCATCGGTACAATACGCCGCGCGTGCCGCCACCCCGGTGGACGTGTCCCGCGGAGGGACCGAGTCGGACGCGGAGCCTCGAGACCAGCCGCGTCCTCGTCCACGATGAGGAGCCTCGAGACGAGCTGATGTCACGACCGATGGCCCGACCGCGGACTCGGGTCCTCCTTCGCGCCGGAGCCGTCCTTTCGCTGGCTCTTCTGGCGACAGCCTGCGGCATGGTGCCTCCCGAGCCGCACACTGTCGAGGCCAAGGAGGTCTTCTGGCTCTACAACGTCATCCTCGTGATGGGCGGCATCGTCTTCGTCGCCGTCGAGGGCTTCATCGTCTATTCCGTATTTCGCTATCGCCGCCGCGACGATCGGCTCCCAACCCAGGTCCACGGCAACAACCTGGTCGAGCTGATCTGGACCGCCATCCCGACCGTGATCGTGCTCATCCTCTTCGTCCTGTCGACCATCACCCTCAACTCGACCTCGCAGGCATCCGCGAACCCCGGCGTCACGATCGAGGTGGAGGGCAAGCAGTGGTCGTGGGTCTTCCACTACCTCGACGACGACGGGGATCCGGCGAATGACGTCATCGTGGAAGGCACCGCGCTCAACGGCCTGGTGATGGCCCTTCCGGTCGGGGAGCCGGTGAAGCTCAAGCTGATCTCCAACGACGTGATCCACTCGTTCTTCGTGCCGGCGTTCCTCGTGAAGCGCGACGTCGTCCCGCTGCCGGAGGGCAAGGCCCCGAACGAGCTCGAGTTCACGGTCAGCGAGGTGGGGACCTACAGCGGGCAATGTGCGGAGTTCTGTGGCCTCCTCCACGCTGACATGACCTTCAACGTGGAGGCCATGTCGCGCGCCGACTTCGATGCCTGGGTCGCGGCCATTCGCTCCGGGGAGACGCCCGCTCCCTCGGTCGCAGCAGAGGCCACTGTTCTGAAGGTCAGCGCCGATGACACCGCCTTCGACACCAAGGCGCTCGAGGTGGCCGCCGGCCAGACTTTCAAGATCGAATTCGCCAACAACGAGGACGTCGATCACAACGTGGGGATCTGGAAGGGCGACGAGGAGCTCTTCCGCGGGGAGATCTTTGCCGGCCCCGCGACGAAGACGTATGTCGTCGATGGCCTGGCGGCGGGCGAGTACACCTTCATCTGCGACGTCCACCCGCTGCCGGCGATGACCGGCACGCTGACGGTCAAGTAGCGCGAGGCGAGCGAGGAACCGATGGCAACCACGGCCTTGACCCCAACCTCCGAGAGCTACCAACGCTCGTGGGTGATCGAGTGGTTGACCACGGTCGACCACAAGAAGATCGGGATCTTGTACATCGTCAACTCGTTCGCGTTCTTCTTCGCCGCGGGCATCCTGGGGTTGGTGATGCGCTCAGAGCTGGCGGTGCCGGGACTTCAGTTCCTGGACGAGTCGACCTACAACCAGGCCTTCACGATGCACGGCACGATCATGATCTTCCTGTTCGTGGTGCCGGTCCTGTCCGGCTTCGCGAACTACATCGTGCCGCTCCAGCTGGGGGCGCCGGACATGGCCTTCCCGCGCATCAACGCCCTCAGCTTCTGGTTCCTGCCGCTCGGCGGCCTCCTGATTTTCTCCGGATACCTGTTCGGTGGGGCGGCGGCGGAGGGCTGGACGCTCTACACCCCGCTCAGTGGCGGCACCTACGCCCAGGGCGTGGGGACGGACCTGTGGCTGATCGGGCTGCTGCTGGTGGGCACGGCCTCGATCCTGGGCTCGGTCAACTTCATCGCCACCATCTTCAAGATGCGGGCGCCGGGGATGACCCTCTTCCGGATGCCGATCCTGGTCTGGACGGTGCTCGTGACGGCGACCCTCATCCTGCTGGCCACGCCGGTCCTTGCGGCGGGCATGATCGCGCTCTTCATCGACCGGAACTACGGCGGCAGCTTCTTCGACCCGAACACCGGCGGCAATCCGATCCTGTGGCAGCACCTCTTCTGGTTCTTCGGCCATCCCGAGGTGTACATCGTCATCCTGCCGGCGATGGGCGTGGTGAGCGAGATCCTGCCGGTCTTCACCCGGCGCCCGCTCTTCGGATACCGAGCCTTCGTATTTGCCACGATCGCCATCGGCCTGCTGAGCTTCAGCGTATGGGCGCATCACATGTTCACCACCGGGCAGGTCTTCCTGCCCTTCTTCAGCTTCATGACGGCGCTGATCGCGATCCCCACCGGCGTGAAGATGTTCAACTGGCTTGCGACCCTGTGGCGCGGCTCGATCACCTTCGCCACGCCGATGCTGTTCGCCCTGGGCTTCCTGTCGATGTTCCTGATCGGCGGGATCAGCGGCGTGATGCTGTCGGCCCCGCCGGTCGACTTCCACCTGCAGGACACCTACTTCGTGGTCGCGCACCTGCACTACGTCTTCTTCGGCGGCAGCGTCTTCGGCGTCTTCGCGGCGACCTACTACTGGTTCCCCAAGATGACCGGGCGACGCCTGAACGAGCCTCTCGGCAAGGTCCACTTCTGGATGCATTTCATCGGCTTCAACCTTGCCTTCTTCCCGCAGCACATCCTTGGCATCCAGGGGATGCCGCGCCGTGTCGCCGACTACTCGCCCGATGCCGGCTGGACGCTGCTCAACCTGATGTCGACGGCGGGAGCGTTCCTGATCGCCGCCAGCGTGCTGCCGTTCCTGGTGAACGTTGTCGCCACCTTCATCAATGGCGAGCAGGTGGGGGACGATCCGTGGGAGGGGAACACGCTTGAATGGGCGACCAGCTCGCCGCCGCCGCCCTACAACTTCGACAGCCTGCCCCCGATCCGCAGCGAGCGGCCGGTCTTCGATCTCCGCCACAAGCACGACGCTGAGCATGTCACGGTCGCGAAGGTGGAGGATCAATGACCGTCCAGGTCCCAACCGGCATGAGCGCGGACATCACCACGCACACAGAGGTTTCACACCGCGAGGCGGGCATGCCGACCCCGCTGGTCGGGATGCTCTTGTTCATCGCCAGCGAGGTGATGTTCTTCGGCGGGCTCTTCGCCTCCTACTTCAACGCCCGCGCCATTCAGATCGGGGAGTGGGGGCCGCCGACCGGTGCGCCGGAGCTGGAGATCCTGCCGATCGCATTGCCGATCACGATCATCCTGGTGGCGTCCAGCTTCACGATGCAGTTCGGCGTATGGGCGATCCGTCGGGGCGACCAGCGCGCGATGCGCAACTGGACGATGCTCACCCTCGTCCTGGGCGTGATCTTCCTGATCGGCCAGATCTACGACTACACCACCCTGGGCTTCGGCATCAGCGACGGGGCGTTCGGGACCGTCTTCTACACGCTCACCGGATTTCACGGCGCGCATGTCTTCGGTGGGGCGGTGGGGCTCACCATCCTGGCGGCTCGAGCGTCCCAGGGCCAGTTCAGCAGGCAGAATCACGTCGCGGTCGAGGCGATCAGCATCTACTGGCACTTCGTGGACGTGGTCTGGATTGCCCTCTTCGGCACGCTGTATTTCCTGCGCTAGGAGGCTGATCGAGTGAACGACACCGCGTTCGGCTACTTGCTCCTGGCGATCGGCATCACCTTCGTGCTCGGCGTCGTGTACGCCATCACCAGCCACGTCAGTGTCTCGACGGCGCGTCCCAGGCCGCCGCGGGGCGTGCACCTGCCGAATCCGAGTCCGTTGCCCGTGATTCTGGCCGTGGGCGGGGGGCTGCTGGGTGCAGGCCTTGCATTCCGAACCGACGATCAGCTCGCCAATCCCTTCCTGGCGATCCCCGGCCTGCTCATCTTCTTGTATGCGGTGGTGGCCTGGGTCCGCGCGGCGGGTCGCGAGTGGGACGAGGTCGAGCGCGGGCCGCATGACGACGCAGCGGGGCATTGACACGTCGATGACTGCCACGACCGGCGAACCAATCGGTCAAGCCACGCCGCGGAGCGGCTCTCGCACCCTGCCGCGCTCGTACTACGCCGTGTCCGCCTTCGCTCCGCTCCTGATCCTGGCCGTCTGGGGCGCGCTCCTGCTGGCCGGGCCGGCCGCTCCCACCCTGGCACGCGTCGGCCAACCTGCACCTGACTTCGCGCTGACCGATCTCGACGGGAATCCTCTGAGTCTTGCGGACCTGCGCGGGCGCCCGGTGATCGTCAACTTCTGGGCCAGCTGGTGCGGCCCATGCCGCGACGAATTCGCGCTGCTGACGTCCGCAGCCGCCGCACACGAGGGTGAGCAGCTTGCGGTGGTGGGGATCGTGTTCCGCGACGGCTCGGAGGCGGCACGCGAGTTCCTGGCACAGATGGGAGCGACCTGGCCGACGGCGATGGACCGGAACGAGGCCGTCGCGGCCCAGTTCGGCATCATCTGGCCACCCGACACCTTCTTCATCGACCGCGACGGGGTGGTGGTGCGCCGCCAGATCGGCAAGCTCAGCGCCGCCGACCTGGAGCGAGGGCTGGCGAAGATCCTGGCAGAGGAATGATGGTGATGGAACCCCAGGTGCCGTCCACTGCGCCGGCCAGCGTGCCGGCCACGGCGAGCGAGACCGGGATCGTGCTCGATACGACCCACGACCTGCACGGCGATCACGTCGACCCGCAGCTCCAGGTCGTGCGCCAGAACGTCCGTGTCGCCCTCTTGCCGCTGGCGATCATCGCGTTCACGCTGATCGCGTTCATCGCTGCGGCCTGGACCTTCCTGACGGCCCTGCAGCCAACCTGACGCTCTCCGGCGAGCTGCCCCTGACTCGCCCTCAGGAAGGCGTCGCGACGGGCTCCGGGTAGCGCTGCGCCACGTAGTCTTCGAGGATCTCCAGGAAGCGCGGCACGATGTCGTCGCCGCGCAGCGTCGTGCGCAGCTGCCCGTCCACGAAGACAGGCGCCACCGGCTCTTCGAAGGTGCCCGGCAGGCTGATCCCGATGTCGGCGTGCTTGCTCTCGCCCGGTCCGTTCACCACGCAGCCCATGACCGCCACCTTCATCTCCTCGACGCCGGGGTGCGTGCGACTCCAGACCGGCATCTGGTCGCGGAGGTAGGCGCCGATGTCGCGGGCCATCTCCTGGAAAAAGGTCGAGGTGGTCCGGCCGCAGCCCGGGCAGGCGCTGACCTGCGGAGTGAAGCTGCGCAGGCCGAGCGATTGCAGCACCTGCTGCGCGATCTGCACCTCCTCGGTGCGGTCTCCGCCTGGCGCGGGGGTGAGGCTGACCCGAATCGTGTCGCCGATCCCACGCTGCAGCAGGATGGCGAGGCCCGCGGTCGACGAGATGATGCCGCGCGATCCCATGCCCGCCTCGGTGAGGCCCAGGTGCAGCGGGTAGTCGCACCGCTCGGCAAGTCGGGCGTAGACCTCAACCAGGTCCTGCACGCCGGACACCTTGGCCGAGATGATGATGCGGTCGTGGCCGAGCCCGGTCTCCTCGGCCAGCCGCGCGGAGCGCAGCGCCGACTCGAGCATGGCGTCGATCATCACGTCGCGCGACTCGCGCGGCTGCGGCAGCGCGGCATTGACGTCCATCAGCTCGGTCAGCAGCTGCTGGTCGAGCGAGCCCCAGTTCACGCCGATCCGCACCGGCTTGCCGTTGGCGATCGCGACTTCCACGATCTGGCTGAACTGCTCGTCATGTCGCTTGGTGCCGACGTTGCCCGGGTTGATGCGGTACTTCGCCAGTGCGGCTGCACAGGCGGGGTATTTCGTGAGCAGCAGGTGACCGTTGTAGTGGAAGTCCCCGATCAGCGGGACCGCCACCCCCAGCCCGTCGAGCTTCTCGCGGATGATCGGTACGGCCTGGGCCGCGGCGTCGTTGTTGACGGTGACGCGCACCAGCTCCGACCCGGCGTGCGCCAGCTGGGCGACCTGGATGGCGGTGGCATCCGCATCGGCCGTGTCGGTGTTGGTCATCGATTGCACCACGATCGGATGTCCGGAGCCGATCAGGACCCCGCCCACGTCCACGCTCACAGTCTGGCGACGATCGATCATGGCCCGAGTGTACTCAGGATCGGGCCGGACGCCCCGACGCCGACATCGGGCCGTTCGACGACTTCGCTAGACTGAATTCATGACCGCGACCGTACCGCCCAGCACGGGCACCCCCGAACCTGGCAGCACCGATATCCGCCACCACAAGCTCGCGATCATCGGGTCCGGGCCTGCCGGACTGACCGCCGCCATCTATGCCGCCCGGGCGAACCTGGAGCCGATGGTCTTCGCCGGCAACACCCCGCTCGGCCAGCTGATGATCACCTCCGACGTGGAGAACTACCCCGGCTTCCCCGCCGGCATCCAGGGGCCGGAGCTGATGCAGCTCTTCCGGGACCAGGCCGAGCGCTTCGGCAGCAAGCTCGTGGACCGGGACGTGACCCGCGTGGACTTCAGCCAGCGTCCGCATCGGCTCTGGGTGGGAGACGACGAGTACCAGGCCGATGCCGTGATCGTCGCCACCGGCGCCTCCGCGCTGTGGCTGGGCCTGGAGTCCGAGGAGCAGTTCCGGGGACGCGGGGTGAGCGCCTGCGCGACGTGCGACGGGTTCTTCTTTCGCGACCGAGAGATCGCCGTGGTGGGAGGCGGCGACACCGCCCTGGAGGAGGCGCTGTTCCTGACCCGCTTCGCCTCCAAGGTGACGATGCTGGTGCGGCGTGAGGCGTTCCGTGGCAGCAAGATCATGCAGGACCGTGCCTTCGCGCATCCCAAGGTCGAGGTGCGCTGGAACACCGAGGTCACGGACGTGCGCGGCGAGATGACGGTCAACGAGCTGGCCCTGCGCGACACCGTCACGGGCGAGGCATCGACCCTGCCGGTGCAGGGGCTGTTCATCGCCATCGGCTACAAGCCGAACACCGACCTCTTCGCCGGCCAGCTGGACCTCGACGAGCGCGGCTACTGCCTGGTCGATGCCGCCACGCGGACCAAGGTCGAGGGCGTCTTCGTGGCGGGGGACGTGCACGATCACCTGTACCGCCAGGCGGTCACCGCCGCGGGTGACGGCTGCCGGGCCGCGATCGATGCCGAGCGCTGGCTCGAATCGGTGGGACAGATCGAGGCCTCGACCGCGACCAACTGGTAGCTGCGGCTACCCCAGCAGCGACGCCGCCAGCTCGGGAGTGACGCCCTGGCGGCCGGCATCTGCCAGGTGCTGGAGCGTCGTGCGCCAGCGCGCATCGGCCTCGAAGGCGATCTGAAGCTCGTGACGACCCGCCTCGACGTCACCTGCCACGGCAAGCTCGACGCCCCGCCAGAAGGTGAGCTCGTAAGCGTCAGGCGCCATCTGCCTGGCGAGCTCATAGCGCTCCGCCATGCTCTGGCCGGCCACCGCGGCATCCCCTTCCTCGTCCAGCAGGTCGTAGGCCAGCTGCATGGTGACGATCCGGCGCAGCTCGGGGACCGGGTCGGGGTGATCCTCGATGCGCAGGTCCATGAGCCGTCCGCGCCAGGCAGCGGGCTGGGGGTCGGCCTTGACGACCATGATAGACGCGGATTGGCGACCACGGACGTCGCCGCCCTCCGCCTCGGCCGCCTCCATCGTCCGCAGCAGCCGCTCGACGAATGGAGCCTCTTCGGCCAGAGCACTCTCGTATGCGGCAGCCATCGCCGGCCAGCAGCTCGAGCGCTCGAGCAGGTTGCCCTGCACCGTGAAGCCGTCGCGCACGAGGTGCCCGCAGGCGGGGATGCAGTCGGCGCCGGTATGCGCGGCCGCTCGTCCCTGGCTGTCGACCACCCCGAGCTGGCGGACGCGTGCCTCTTCGTCGCCCGCTACCAGTGCTGCGACCACCGCACCGGCCGCCTGGCCGGCACGCAGCATCTCGAGCCCCATCGGTCCGAAGCTGACATTGACCGATGCCTGGGTGGCGATCGCGCCGACCCCCGCCTCGAGCCACGGGACGGTCGCGCCGACGCCGAGGTAGTGCGACTGGACCGCGACCCCGAAGCGCCCGGTCACCGGATCGCGGGCGACGATGCTGTAGGTCACCGGCGCAGGGTAGCGGCCTCGACACCCACCTGTACACTCCATCGATTCCGAATCGACCAGCAAGGAGGAGGCATGAACGCATTCATCGTCGAGCTGCCGAACCGGCCCGGGAGCCTTGCCATGATCGCCGAGGCGGTTGCCGAGCGCGGGATCAACATCACCGGCGTCGCCGGCGCCACCTCGGGTGAGCTCGGAACGGTCTCATTCACCACGGACGACGAGTCCGGCACGCGCAACGCCCTGGGCGAGAAGGGCTGGGTCTACCGCGAGGTGCCGATTGTGCAGGCCAACCTCGAGCATCGCCCGGGCACCCTTGCCGCTGCCGCGCGCAAGCTCGCCGATGCCGGGGTCAACATCGAGACGATGTTCATCAGCGGCGCGGACGGTGACAAGGTAGAGATCGCGTTCGGAGTCGACAACCCCGAGGCCGCGCAGCGCGCCCTCGGCTAGGTCCGCCTCCCGATCACACGCTCGCCCGCGGACCGAGTGCCTGCCGGCCGACGTCGGGCACATCGGTCACGAAGCCCCACAGGCCGTAGGCGGCCAGCTGCTGCATGCGGACCGGGTCGTTCACGACGTAGCAGCCCATCAACCGACCATAGGCAGTTGCAAGGGAGAGGGTCGACGCGGGATCGAGGCCCAGATCGCCCTCGAACAGGTGCACGGCTGCATGGCCGTGCTCGACGGCGTAGACCAGCGCGGCTTCGATCGGCTGTGACGGGACCAGCAGGTATCCGGTCGGAAGCTGGGGATCGAGCTCACGCGCCTCGTCGACGATCCGCTCGTCGAAGCTGATCAGGCTCACCGCCCCGGCGGCACGGACCCGTGAGCTGCGCAGCGCTCCGACCGCCGGCGCCGTCGCCGCGCGTGCCTTGACCTCGACCACCAGCCCGATGCCGTCAGGCAGCCATTCGAGCACCTCCGCGAAGGTCGGGACGGTGATCCCCTCGCCGCGGAACGGGAACGACCCGTCTGGCGCTTCGAACCGGAACCCGGCGTCGGCCGCTCCGAGCTCCTTGAGCGTAACGGCGGCAACCGCCCCGGCAAGGTCGGTGGTGCGCTCCAGCGTCTCGTCGTGCACCAGCGCCAGCTCGCCGTCGGCGGTCAGGTGCACGTCGAGCTCGATCGCGTCGGCGCCTATCTCCACCGCGAGTCGGTACGCCTCCATCGTGTTCTCCGGGGCGACGGCGGAGGCGCCACGGTGCGCCACGACCAGCGTCATGGTGCCTCCCCCGGCGGAACGATCGCCGGCTCCAGGGGCTTGGCCAGCGGCGACTCGCCATCGGGCTCCCTGCCCTCTGGAACTCTCCGCACGATGAGAAAGCCAACCACCATCAGCACCAGCAGGCTCAGGATCGCGATCCGATATGCGTCCCGGCCCAGCGAAGGCTGCAGCAGACCGATGATCGCTCCATACACGAGCGGGCCGATCACCGCGCTCGCCTTCCCGGCCAGGCCATACAGGCCGAACATCTCGCCGATCTGCGCGGGGGGCGCCAGCCGCAGCAGCAGCAGGCGATCCGTCACCGCCACGCCGCCCAACCCGGAGCCGAGGATCGCGCCGGCGAGGAGAAACGGCAGCCGCTCCAGCGTCAGGCCGACGATCAGCAGGCCGAGGGTCCACGAACCAAGCACCCACATGAGGGTGCGCTTCGGCCCGATGCGATCGGCGAGCACGCCCCAGCCGAAGGAGGCGACGACTGCCGCGACGGTGAGACCGATCAGCACGAAGCGCGATTCAGTTTGAGTGAAGCCAATGGCGTTGATGGCGAACAGGCTCATCACCGCGATCGCCGTGTTGATCGGGTCGGTGTAGAAGAAGCGACCAACGATGAAGCGCATGAGACCTGGGAATCGCCGAGCGTTGCGGATCGTGGCGGCCACCTGTGACCACGAGCGCAGCGCGTTGCCAGCCCGGAAGGGGATGCCGACCGCCTTTCGCTCATGGACGATGGCAAAGATCGGGATCGCGAAGATTGCGAAGAGCGAGCCAATGAGCAGGAAGCTGGCAGCCGTCGTCTCTCCGTCATCAGTGACTGTCAGGCCGAACAGGAGCCCGGAGACGATCGTTCCAACGTAACCCAGCGCCACGCCAACCCCTGAGAGGCGGCCGAGCATCCCCGGACGAGCGACGTCCGGCAGCATGGCGTCGTAATAGATGAGCGCTGCCTGGAAGCCGAAGTTGGCGATCGCGAAGAAGAGCAGACCGAGGCCGATGTTGACAAAGCCGATGAACAGGGTAGGGGCCACGCACATGACCGTGAAAACAAGCAGGTATCGCTTCCGGCCACCGGTGCGGTCGGACATTGCCCCGAGCACTGGCGAGACGACCGCGTTGACCGCGACTGAAAGGCTCAGTGCCACGGTGAAGAGGAATGTGCCGGTCGCCTCGCCAAGGAAGCGAGTCGCCCAGGGGCCCATCGCGAAGCTGACGATGGCGAACGAGAAGATGGTGTTGGCGAAGTCGTAGAAGGCCCACGAGAGCCCCTCGAGGGCGCTTCCAGATCGGGTCAGGCCGCCCAGTCCGCGCCACCACGCGGTGGGGGCGAGGCTGGTCACGCGGCGGCGGCGGGACGATTCACGCGCGGATCATAACGACCCTGTACCCTTCGCCCCGGCGAATCGCGAACCTCAGCCCATTCGAGGTGATCCGTTGTCCCTGGCCCCCAACCCGCCTCTCCCGAACGGGCACGTGCGAGAGCGTCACCCGACCGGCATCTTCGCCGCGGTCGGACGCTTCGACTATCGGTTCCGGCGCTGGCTGCCCATCGTGGGGCTGGCGATCGTGATCGGTACCAATGCCTGGGCGGCGGCCTCGGGCGGGACGCTGATCCAGGGTGGCTGGGTGATCGACGGCTCCGAGGAGCAGCGTGCCGCCGCGATCATCGCCGACCGCTTCGGGAGCGAAGAGACCACCATGCTGGTCGTCTACGTCGACCCGGACGGCGACGCCGCATCGTCCGAGTTCCAGGCACTGGTCGAGGCCAGCCTGATCCGCGTCGCGGACGACCCGTCGGTGACGAAGGTGCAGACCTACGCGAGCAGCGGCGCACCCGCCCTGCTCAGCGAGGACGGGACCACCACCATGGCCGCGGTCTACCTCGACAAGGGGGTCGAGGAGGCTGTCAATGACGCCGGGCGGCTGGCCGAGGAGGTGGTGCGTCCGCCGGGGGTCGAGATGTGGATCACCGGAATTCCACAGGTGTATCACGAGTTCAACGCCAAGATCGAGAGCGACCTCCTGCAGGCCGAGGCGATCAGCCTGCCGATCGCGCTGCTGATCCTGCTCGCCGTCTTCGGCACCCTGGTCGGCGCGGCGCTGCCGCTGGTGATCGCCGGCTTCGCCATGCCGACCGCCTTCGCGGGCATCAGCCTGCTGGCCAACGTCACCGAGATGAGCATCTTCGTCACCAACATCGCCACCATGATCGGCCTGGCACTGGCGATCGACTACTCGCTCTTCATGGTCAGCCGCTTCCGCGAGGAGCTTCGGCATCACGACGTGGAGATCGCCCTTGAGCGGATGATGGGCAGCGTCGGCAAGGCGGTGGCGGTGTCGGGCATTGCGGTCGCCATCGGCCTCTCCTCGCTCGTCGTGTTCGACGCCGCGGCACTTCGCAGCATGGGCATCGGCGGGATCCTCACGGTCGTGTCGACGCTGGTCTTCGGGTTGACCGTCCTCCCCGCGCTCCTGGCCCTGCTTGGCCCGCGAGTCAACCGGCTGCGCGTCCCGCTGCCACGCTTCCTGCGCCTGATCGAAGAGGACGCGGACGAGGCCGACCGCCGCCAGGGGCACGGCGTGTGGTCCTGGATCGCGGCACGAGTGATGCGCCGGCCGCTGCTCGTGGCGCTGCCGGTGCTCGCGGTCCTCCTGGTAGCGGGCTCGCCGTTCCTGGGGATCCAGCTCTCGACGGGGCAGAACATCACCGACCTTCCGCGGATCCCGGCCCGCATCGGGTTCGAGGTGATCGCCGACAAGTTCCCCGGCGGCGAGAGCGATCCCATCACCGTCGCGCTCACCTGGCCGGACGAGGAGCTGGCTGGCGCGCTGTCCGCCGAGCGCCAGTCGGAGGTGGCCGCCTACGCGGACCGCGTGGAAGGGCTCGACCTGGTGACGCAGGTCGATAGCGTGCTGACGCCCCCGCCCGGCGTTGCGGCGGACGATTACCGCGCCCTGCTGGCGCTGGAGCCCGACCAACGACCCGCTGCGGTGCAGGCGGCCCTGGATGACTACATCGGCACCTGGCTCGCGGGCGATACCGTCAAGCTGCGCGTCTTCTCGAGCGCCGTCCCCGACTCCGAGGAGGGTCGCGCGGTCGTCGGCGAGGTGCGGACCATCGAGCCGCCGCCCGGAGCCCAGGCCCTGACCGCGGGATTGCCGTCGCGCTCGGCCGACTTCATGACCAGCTTCCGCGCATCGGTACCGATCGCGATCCTGATCGTGGTGCTGGTCACCGGCGTCGTCCTGTTCCTCATCTTCGGATCGGTGTTTCTCCCGATCAAGGCGGTGCTGATGAGCCTGATCAGCGTCAGCGCCAGCTTTGGAGCGCTGGTCTGGATCTTCCAGGACGGGAACCTGGCCGGCCTGCTGGGCTTTGAGACATCCGGCACGATCGGCGCGTGGCAGCCGATCATCATGTTCGCGATTCTCTTCGGCCTCTCGATGGACTACGAGGTGCTCCTCCTGTCGCGCATTCGCGAGCGATATCTGGCAACGGGCGACAACACCCGCGCCGTGGCGGAGGGGATCGGCCTCACCGGCGGGATGATCACCGGCGCTGCATTGATCATGGTCGCGGTCTTCGCCGCGTTCGGGATGTCGAGCATCACCTCGATCAAGGCCCTGGGCGTGACGATGTCGCTGGCGATCCTGATCGACGCGACGATCGTGCGCGGGCTGCTGGTGCCCGCCTTCATGCGCATCATGGGACGCGTCAATTGGTGGGCTCCGGCCTGGCTGCAGCGGAGGGTTGCCCGACTCGGCCTGTACGAGGTCGGCTCGCCCACGGTTGACGCCACTGCACGGTGACCGATTCCCGCCGGCAGCGCCTTGACCGATTGACCGACCGCTGGCGCGCCCGCCACGAGGCGCGCGTCGCGTCGGAGGGGCGTCCGCGCGCGGACTCCGAGCGAGAGGCTCGCGCTTCCGCCTCGTTCCCCTGGCGGACGCAGTCGGCCGCTGAATATGCGACGACCCACGGAGCGGCGATGGTCGGCTACACCTACGACGCCTACTCATACGCGGACCCTGGGCTGGAGGCGTGGCTGCTTGAGCTCGGGGCACTCCTCCGCACACGCGGACGTGGCCGCTGATGGCTCCCCCCTGGGCGCGAGAGCTCGTG